>DASPKR010000343.1:0-3193 GCA_035627975.1 Pyrinomonadaceae bacterium
GGCGCCCTTGTGGCCGGCGTCTTGGCGGCCGGAGCGCTCGGAACTTTGCGCACGCCCTTGACCGTGGACTTAGCGCTCAGCCTGTTCGTGGGCGCGACGATGACCGGGCCCGCGGGCGCGGTCTGGGCCTCGATGTTGATAATGAAGCGGAACGGGCCGTGGGCCATGATGCCGAGCTTGAACTCGATGTTGACGCTGTTGCCCGGTAACAGCGGGGTCGCCATGTTGATGTAGTCGGCCGAGAGGCTGGAGTTCAGGCCGCCGCCCCCGGGCGTTATCGGCGGATTGTCCTCGAGCCTCACGCCGCGCACCGTGACCGAGCCGGCCGACGTAGCCACCAGATGGCCGGGGTCGCCCGCGTCTGCGTCGTCCGAGGTCAGGGCGCGGAGGTCGGCGCACGGAGTCCCGCCGCACTCGCTCGGGGGCGTGCCGCGCGTCGTGAAGTTGACGATGCGGAACCGTAGGCGCGTGACGTTCTGGCCCGTGTTGTTCTGGAACCTTCGGCGGACGAGTAGCGTGCCGAGGTCGGCGTTCGGCTCGACGTTCGAGGTGCGCTCGCGATTCGGCAGCGAGGCGCTGCTGACGGCCGGGTCGAGCAGGAACAGGCTTATCTGGTCGTTGTTGACGACGGGGCTCCGAAGGTTCTCGGGGCCGGGCGCGCCGTTGAGCTGCGTCTGTATCGAGCCGGTCGTCGCCACGAAGCGGAAGTCCGCGGCGTTGTCGTTCGTGTCCTTCGGCTTGCCCTGCCGCAGGTCGCGGTAGAGCGTGTGCTCGTTGTTGGTGGACGGGATCGTCGGGAACCCGTTGCCCTCCTTGAAGAGCGCCGGCGACTGCGTGAAGCCGAAGGCGTCGAGCCACGTGGCCGCGTTCTGGTTCGCGGTAGAGGCCGTCGTGAAGAGCGCTATGCCGAAGCCGTCGGGCACGTCGTCGAAAATCGTGTAGGCGGCGTCGTGCGAGGTCGGCAGGAACTGCGGCGGCAGAACGGCCGCGGCCTCCGGCGACTGGGCGGCCGCGGTCGGTACGGCGGCGACGGGGAGGCTGGGGCTCCCCGAAGGGTACTGGCTCAGGCTGTAGCCGCTGCCGAAGTCGGGGTCGAGGTTGGCGCACAGGAAGTGGCCGCGCGCGGGGATGACCGTCCCGTTCGGGATGACGCAGAAGGTGGCGTTGATGTTCCCGTCCGACGCCGCCAGGCCCCACCCGGCGGACGCGTCAATCGCCTGGACAGTTATGGGCGAATCCGTGTTGTTGTAAATCTCGACGAACTCGTCGCGGATGCCGTTCGGGCCTCGGTAGCGCAGCTCACTTATGATGACTTGGCCGGCCGTGACGGGCTGTACCTGGGCTGTGGAAATGCTGCCGGCGGCGAAGTAGGCAAGGCCGGCTAGGGCGGCGACGGCGCACAGGCGCGCGGACAGACGCATAAGTCCTCCTTAGACGAGAGACGGGTTGAAACTGCCGGGGCTGGCAGGGGCTTAAACTTACAGTTTGCCGTTGATTGCGAAAAAACTTCCCGCGCATATTAGCATCAAAACAAACGACCAGGAACCATTTTAAACGCCGCGCGCGAAACAAGGCGCGCGAGCCCGCCCGGCCGGGCTCGCGCGGGCTTCCGGCGGGCTCTTCGGTTAGTCGGTCGCGCTCTGCGCCTCGATGTTGATGAGGAAGCGGAACGGGCCGTCGCGCATCACGCCGAGCTTGAACTCGATGTTGACGCTGGCGCCGGGCAGGAGCGGCTGAGAGAGGTTAATGAAGTCGGCCGACAGGCTGGAGTTGTAGCCGCCGCCCTGCGGCAGGAGCGGCGGGTTCTCTTCGAGCCTCACGCCGCGCACCAACACCGGCGTCTGGTTCGAGAGGGTGACGACGCCGTCCTGCGAGGTGAGCGCGCGCAGGTCGGCGCAGGGCGTGCCGCCGCACTCGCTGTCGGGCGTGCCGGCCGTGGTGATGTTGACGACGCGGAAGCGCAGGCGCGTCACGGGCGAGCCCGTGTTGTTCGTGAAGGTGCGGCGCACGCGGAGCGTGCCGAAGTCGGCGTTCGTCTCCGGCGTGTTAATGCGCTCGCGGTTGGGCGGCGACGAGGCCGACGCGGCCGGGTCGAGCAGGCGGCCGGTAATGCCGGCGTTGTTGACGACGGGGCTGCGCAGATTCTCGGGGCCGGGCGCGCCGAGGAGGCGCACCTGTATGTTGCGGGGCGTCCCGACGAGCAGGAAGTCCGCGGCGTTGTCGTTCGTGTCCTTCGGGAGCCCGCCCCGCAGGTCGCGGTAGTACGCGTGCTCGCTGTAGCTGCGCACGACCGCGGGGAAGCCCGTGCCTTCCCTGTAGGGCGAGGGCGTGTTGGTGTAGCCGAAGGCGTCGAGCTTCGTGGCCCCGCTCATGTTCGCCGGGTCGCTCGTGCTGAAGAGCGCGACCCCCGAGCCGTCCGGCACGTCGAAGGCCCATGTGGCGTCCGGCGTGGCCGCGGCGAAGAGCTGCGGGGTCGGCGAAGGCAGAGGGCACGAGGGCGGGCACGTCACGGGCGGAACGTCGGGGTTGCCCGAAGGGTATCCGCCCAGGCTGTAGCCGTTCGAGTTTGCCCCCAGGAAGTGGCCGCGCGCGGGTATGCGCGTGCCGTTCGGGATGACGAAGAGAGTGCTCGTGAACTGCCCGTTCGAGGCCGCCACGGCCCACCCGCCCGAGCCGTCGGTGGCCTGGACGACGATCTCCTGGTCGGTGTTGTTGTAAATCTCAACGAACTCGTCCTCCACGCGGTTCGGAGTGGGCGCGGGCGAGGCGGTCGGCTGCGCGACCGGCCGGCCCGGCCCCCGCCAGCGCAACTCGCTGATGAGCACCTGCCCGCCGGTCACGGGCGTCTGCCGGGCCGAAGAGACGCCGGCGGCGGAGAAATAGAGCACGCAGGCGCAGGCCGCGGCCACGGCGCGCGGGCGCAGGGCGTAACGCATAAAACCTCCTTAGCGGGGAGAAATGGCCCGAATCGTCGGGGGCTCGCGAACTGCGAAGGGGAAGTGAGCTCATTGTACAGTCCGCCGAGACGGCTGGAAAATACGCTCGCAGACATAAGCGGCACGGGGGCGTTTGGCCCGCAGCCGGCCGCCATCCCCCTTTCCTTGACACTATTTAGCCGCGCCTTTATCATCCTTGTTTTCGGCGGGGGCCGGAAGGCGCGTCTGTAAGGGTATGTTCGAGTCTTTATCCGACA
>DASPKR010000344.1:0-2466 GCA_035627975.1 Pyrinomonadaceae bacterium
CGCCGCGCGGGCCAGCGCGGCTAAAAACTCGCGCGCGAAAAAAAGAAGAGGCGCACGCGTGAGTTGTGCGCCTCTTCTTTTTTGCCACGACCGCCGAGGGGGACTTTGCGAGAGCTCGCTCGGGCCTCTTCGCGTCGTCGCTGACGACGGCGTGCCTCGCGCGCCCCCGATTCGGGTTGGGCAGGGGGCCGATAGGGACTTCGACCTTATCCAGAGGGTAGGTCGAGGGCGCGCTTTCGGCGGCACAGGGACTTTACCGTCGCCGGCCGGGGTGGGAGCTTTGAAACCTTGCTGGTCGCTACCGTGGGCGCCGGTGAGGATTGGGCGGCTTCGCTCGCGGCCCGCCGCCCGTCACCCGGCTCCACCTCCTCGGCCTTCATCTATTTACGCGGGGCGGCGGGGCGGAAACCACCAAGCGTTGCAAAAAAAATTTCGCGCCGGGCGGCCGCGGCGTGAACGGCGCGCCGGCCGGTGCTACAATCCTGCGCTGACGCCCGCAGAGAGAGGCCGCCCGGCCCGAACAGCACTTCGAAGGGCTTAGAAGACAAGATGGCAGCGCCAGCGCCGCAAAAACTTACCGAGCTGCTCATCGCCTGGAGCAACGGGAGCAGGGAAGCGCTCGACGACCTGTTCCCGCTCGTCTATGACGAGCTGCGACAGATAGCGCGCCGCTACATGCGCCGCGAGCGGCAGGGCCACACCCTTCAAACCAGCGCGCTCGTCAACGACGCCTACCTGCGCCTGATTGACCAGCGGCAGGTGCGCTGGCAGAACCGCGCGCACTTCTTCGCCATCGCCGCGCAGATGATGCGCCGCATACTCGTTGACCACGCCCGCGCGCACCGCTACGAGAAGCGCGGCGGCGGAGCCGTCAAAGTCCCGCTCGAAGAGGCCGCGCTGGTGATGGGCGAGAAGTCCGCTGAGATTGTCGCACTGGACGAGGCCCTGAAGTCGCTCGCCGAGGTGGACGAGCGTCGCGCCCGCGTCGTCGAGCTGCGCTACTTCGGCGGGCTCTCGAACGACGAGATAGGCGAGGTCTTGGATATCTCGGCCAACACCGTCATGCGCGACTGGAAGATGGCGCGCGCCTGGCTCTACGAGCAGATGGGCGGGAAGCCCGAGCCGGAAGAGAACGGCGGCGGCGCGACGAACGAAGGGCCGGGGGGGGGATGAAGAAGGCGGCGCCGCCCCCGCCGCCGACCGGCGACATCCCAGTCACACGCAGGACGAGCGCCCGCGGGCCGGGGCGCCCAGAGCGATGAAACCCGAACGCTGGCGACGCATAAGCCAACTCTTCAAGGTGGCGCTCGAGAAGGAGCCGGGCGAGCGCGCCGCCTTCCTCGAAGAGTCGTGCCCCGACGACGATGAGGTGCGCGTCGCCGTCGCCTCGCTCATCGAGTCGCACGAGCAGGCCGAGGACGAGGGCTTCATCGAGTCGCCTCTCGCCGGCTCCTACCACCACGACCCGCCCGCGCCAGCCGAGACGCAGCCGCACGCCTTGCCCCCCGGCACGACGCTCGGCCACTACCGCGTCATAGAGAAGATAGGCGAGGGCGGCATGGGCACGGTCTATCTGGCAAAGGACACGCGCCTGGGCCGCCGCGTCGCCCTGAAGCTACTGCCCGCCCACATGGCCCGCGACGAGGAGCTGGTGCGCCGCTTCGAGCAGGAGGCGCGCGCCGCCTCCGCGCTCAACCACCCCAACATCATCACCGTCCACGACATAGGCGAGGGCGACGGCCTGCGCTACATCGCCACCGAGCACATCGAGGGCCGCACGCTCCGCGAGCGCCTCGGCGAGGGCCGCTTCACGCTCGACGAGGCGCTGTACGTCTGCGAGCAGATCGCGGCCGCGCTCGCGAAGGCCCACGGCGCCGGGATCATCCACCGCGACATAAAGCCCGAGAACATAATGGTTGACGAGGACGCCCTCGTTAAGGTGCTCGACTTCGGCATCGCCAAGCAGGTCGCCGAGCAGCCCTCGCCCGGCGCCGAAGTCTCGCCCGGCGGCCAGGTCAAAACGGCCTCGGGGATAGTGCTCGGCACCTCGGGCTACATGTCGCCGGAGCAGGTGCGCGGCCAGCCGCTCGACGGGCGCACGGACGTTTGGAGCCTCGGCTGCGTCCTCTTCGAGATGCTCACGGGCCGCACGCCCTTCGACGCGAAGAACTACGGCGACCTCGTCGTAGAGATTTTGCACGCGGACGCCCCCACGGTTGCGAGCCTGACGGGCGAGGCGCCCGAGGAGTTGGAAGCCGTGCTGCGTCGCGCGCTCGCCAAGCGCAGGGAGGATCGCTACGGCTCAGCGAAGGAGTTTCGCGCAGACCTGCACAGGCTCAGGCTCATGGGCCTCAAGCTCGACAACGGGACGTGGACGGGCGGCGGCACGGCCGCGCACCGCTCGACCGAGATAGCACCGCGCCCGCCCGAGCCGCAGCCCACAGAGCAGCGCAAGCAGGTCACAGT
>DASPKR010000345.1:0-11428 GCA_035627975.1 Pyrinomonadaceae bacterium
AGCCGCTGCTCTATCTTTACTTCCTTCAGTATGTCCGGCGCGCCGCCCTTCGGCATCGTGCTCATCGGCGGGCGCCCGTACTGCGCCGCGGCCGGCGCGGCTAAATAGAGAAGGCAGAAGGCGGAAGGCAGAAGGCAGTAAAAAGCCTCACGTAGCCGGGCTGCCGCCGTAGAGCGCGGCCGCCGCGCGCCCCGAACCTTCTGCCTTCCGCCTTCCGCCTTCCGCCTTCTGTTCTTCATTGGTGCCTCGGCTCGGCTTGGTGGCCTGAGCTTGACTGCGAAGGCTGCGACTCGCCGGGGACGGCCTGCTGCTGCGCGCCGCCCGGCTGCTGTTGCTGCTGCTTCGACTGCTGTTGCGCGGCGTAGCGCTTAATCGCCTCATCAACGGGGATGCGGACGGTGCCGGCCTGCTCGTCGGCCCAGCCGTATGTGTGCAACTGGTGCTGCCAGTCGGCCAGAACGACCCAGTACTCGGACTGCGGCTGCGGGGCGCGCTCGGTCGGCCCCTGTATGTCGTAGGCGAGGTCAACCTCGCGGCCGTCCGAGGTCTTGGCCTTGAAGCCCGGCGCGAGTTGGAGCCGCGGCTCGGGCGGCAGGCGCTCCTCGCGCTGGCGCGCGAGCGGCGAGGGCGTGAGTTCCTCCGCCTCCTCGCGCCCCTGAAGGTACTTGAACATCAGCCACATCGCCCCGCAGATGACGAGGGTGAAGATGGTCAAGCCCGCGACGAACTTCAGGAGCGGCGACACGGGAACGTCCGTGTGCTCGTGCGCCACGTCCGGGTTCGTGATGTAGGACACGTCCGGCGTCTCGTGGATGCTGTCCCGCTTCCTCTTGCCTCCGGCCATAAAGAATCAACTCCTCGGCTTCTGACTTTTAAACTCCTGCGCGCCGTCAGTGGTGCTCGGCAGCTTCGAGCGCCTTATCCAGGTCGGGCGCTCCGACGGGCAGCAGCGGGCGCGAGGCGAGCTGCCCGAAGTAGTACCAGAGCCAAAGCCCACCGAGCCCCGCCGCCATCAAGAGCATCGGCAGGCCGTGGCGGAATATGTCGGCCGCCGTGAAGTGCGACTCCGCGCCCTGGTGCGCCGAGGGCGCGAAAAGGAACACCAGATCAACCGCGCGCATGAAGAGCATGAGCACCGCCACCTGCCTGAGCATGCCCGGCGTGCGCTTCAGGCCGCGCGACAGGAGCAGCACGAACGGCAGAGCGAAGTGGAAGAGGATGAGCGCGAGCCCCACGTACTGCCAGCCGCCACGCAGGCGGCGCAGGTAGAACGGCGTCTCCTCCGGCAGGTTCCCGGCCCATATGATCAGGAACTGCGAGAAGGAGAAGTAGGCGTAGAGCATCACCATCGCCAGCAGGAGCTTCCCCCAGTCGTGGAAGTGCAACGGCTGGTAGGCGTGAGCCATCGGCTCGTGCTTGACGAGGAAGGAGGCGACCGTGATGGTGAGCGCCAGCGCGCTCAGGCCCCAGCCGGCCATCACTATCAGGCCGTAGATAGTCGAGAACCAGTGCGGCTCCAAGGACATGCCCCAGTCCATCGAGGCGAACGTCGCCGTCAGGCCGAAGAGCAGGATGCCGGGGCCGCCCATGTCCTGCATCTTCCGGCGTATGCGCGGGTCGCCGGTCGTGTCCTGCTCGGCCGACCAGCGGCTCATCAAATACGCGAGCCCTATCCAGACGGCGAAGTAGAGGACGCCGCGGATGATGAAGAAGGGGATGTTGAGGTACGCGCTCTTGTGCCGCAGCGCCGGGTCGCGCTCGACTAGCGCGTGGTCAGTCCACTCGTAGAGCGCGTGGCCGTGGTCGTGGACGAAGAGCGAGACGACTACGGGCAAAAACATCACGGCGCAGAGCGGCAGCACCCTTGTCGCGGCCTCGAATAGGCGCCGGCTCGTCAGCGCCCACGCGCCGCCCGACATGTGGCCGAGCATCAGCCACGCGAGGCTCCCGACCGAGACGCCCGTGACGAAGAAGAAGCCCACGAGGTAGGCGCGGAAGAAGTGGACGGGGCCGCCCATGACGAAGGAGAGCGCGGCGCCCAGCACTAGTAAGACCGCCCCGGCGAGGAGCGCCCGCCCGCGGTATCGCCCGACCACTTCGGGCGCGTTATAGTTCGCACCAGTCGCGTCCATACTCTAGTGCCTCGCTCCCTGACCCGTGTCCTTCTGCTGCGTCTGCGTGCCGTGCGCGCCGGGGTCGGGCCGCTTCTGCGCGTCGGAGGTCACGCGCGCGCGCTCCTCGGGCGTCAGCTCGTCGGCCCTTATGCGGCGGCTCAACTGGAGCGCGCGTATGTAGGCGATGATGGCCCAGCGGTCTTCGGGCGGGATCATGTAGTCGTAGGAGGGCATCGCGCCCCAGCCGTTGGTTATCACGTCGAAGAAGTGGCTGGCGGGGCTGCTGTTCTCCTGAAGCCTGTCCTCGAAGTAGGAGGGCGGCCGGCGGAAGCCGCGCCGAACTATCATGCCGTCGCCCTCGCCCGTCATGCCGTGGCACATCGAGCAGAAGGCGTTGTAGCGCTCCTGCCCTCGGCGCACCACCGCTTCTGTGACGGGGAACGGAAAGACGTCCGGCCCGCCGGTCGCGGCCGCCTCCGCGGCGCCCGGCACGCCGCCCGCGACGTTCCCGCGCACGTTCACAGTCCCCGTCGTCTGCTGCGCGCCGAGCGTCGAGCCTGCGCCCGCGACTGTGCCGGAGGCCGACCCGCCCGGCGCCTGCGTCTGCGGCGAGCCTGAGCCGAGGACGGCGCCCCCCGCCGTGCCGGTCGCCGTCCCGCCCATACCGCCGGTCGCCTGCTGCGCGCCGCCCGCGTCGGCCTTACCCGTGTAGAGGTACGCGTTCTCCCTCAGGAAGCCGCGCGCGACGGTGCCTTCGGGCAGCGTGCGCGACGACGAGCCGCGCTCCGAGAACTTGTCCGTGCCCGGCTCGTAAGCCTCGTGTCGCGGCGTGTCCTGCATGTCCTGCCGGCAGCCGGAAAGCAGTAGGCAGAAGGCGGAAAGCAGTAGGCAGGCGGGAACGAGCCGCGCGCCCGCGGGCTGCCTTCCGCCTTCCGCCTTCCGCCTTCTCATCTCTTTAGTGCTCGACATCTGTCACCTCGCGAGCGCCGAGGCTCTGTAGGAGGCCGCGCGTCTCCTCCGGGTCGAACTTCGGGTCTGTGCTCTCGACCAGCAGGAAGAAGCGGTCGCGCGACGCGAGCGCGAAGTTCGGCGCGTTGAACACGGGGTGGTACGGCTCCGGCAGCCCGTTCAAAGCGAGCATGCCGAAGACGGCCGAGAGCGCGGCCCCGAGAATCGTCATCTCGAACGTGACGGGTATGAACGCGGGCCAGCTGTGCGGCGGCTTGCCGCCGACGTTCAAGGGGTAGTAAAGGACGTGGATGTAGTACTGCATCAGGTAGCCCGCGATGCCGCCGAGCAGGCCGCCGATGAGCACGATGATCGGCATCCGCGTCGAGTGGACGCCGATGGCCTCGGAGAGCTCCTCGACGGGGTAGGGCGAGTAGGCGTCGAGCTTGCGGTAGCCCTCCTCATAGACTTTGCGCGCGGCCGCCACCGCGTCCGAGGGCGACTCGAACTCGGCCATGATGCCGTAGGTCGGCGGGCGCAACTTTTTCTTCACAGCCACGACGTGCCACCTCCTGATAACAGCCCTGCCGTCAAGCCTTCTCCTCCTTTATCTGCGCCTCGGGGACGAGCGTGCGCATCTCGAAGATGGAGATGACGGGCAGGAAGCGCAGGAACAAGAACATCAGGAAGAAGAAGAAGCCTATGGTGCCGAAGAACATCGTGAAGTCCCAGATGGTCGGCGAGTAGAAGCCCCACGACGAGGGCAGGAAGTCGCGGTGCAGGCTGATGGGGATAATCACGAACCTCTCAAGCCACATGCCGACGTTGACGAACATCGCTATCACGAAGAGCATCAGGTTGCTGTGGCGCACCGAGCGAATCCAGAGCAGCTGCGGCACGACGACGTTGCAGACTATCAGCGCCCAGTAGTAGAAGGCGTAGGGGCCGACGAAGCGGTTGCGCATCAGGAACTCTTCGTAGGTGTTGGCGCTGTACCACGCGAGGAAGGTCTCCATCATGTAGCCGTAGGAGACTATCAGGCCGGTGGCGAGCATTACCTTCGCGGAGTTGCGCAGGTGCCGCTCCGTGATGAAGTCTTCGAGGCCGTAGAACTTCCGAAGCGGTATGACCAGCGTCAGCACCATCGCGAAGCCGGCGTAGATTGCGCCCGCGACGAAGTAGGGCGGGAAGATGGTCGCGTGCCAGCCCGGTATGATGCCGATGGCGAAGTCGAAGCTGACGATGGTGTGAACCGATAGCACGAGGGGCGTCGAGAGCCCGGCGAGCAGAAGGTACGCCATCTCGTAGCGGGCCCAGTGCTTGGCGCTCCCGCGCCAGCCCAGTGCGGCCATGCCGTAAACGATGCGGCCGACGCGGCTGCGCGCCCGGTCGCGCAGAGTCGCGAGGTCTGGAATGAGCCCCGTGAACCAGAAGAGGGCGGAGACCGTGGCGTAGGTCGAGACGGCGAACACGTCCCACATGAGCGGGCTTCGGAACTGGGGCTGTATGCCCATCGTGTTCGGGTACGGGAGCATCCAGTAGGCGAGCCACGGCCGGCCCGTGTGGAGCAGCGGGAAGAGGCCGGTGCACGCGACGGCGAAGAGCGTCATCGCCTCGGCGAAGCGGTTGATGGAGGTTCGCCACGACTGCCTGAGCAGCAGGAGTATCGCCGATATGAGCGTGCCCGCGTGGCCGATGCCTATCCACCAGACGAAGTTGATGATGTCGAAGCCCCACCCGACCGGCTGGTTGTTGCCCCAGATGCCTATGCCGGTCGTGACGAGGTAGAGGACTGTGCCGGCGAGCATGCTCGCCACCACCGCCGAGAGCAGGAAGCCCACGTACCAGCCGAGCGGCGTGCGCTTGCGAAGCACGATGGCGCTTATCTTGTCCGTCACCGAGCCGAAGGTGTGGCCGGGCTCGATGACCACGGGCGTCGTGTGTATGCGAACGTCGTCGTGCGGCTGATCCAGTCTGCTGCTCATAAGGCTCCTTACGCCTTCCCTTCGAGTGCCGGGTTCGGGTTGCGCACCGCCGCGAGGTAGGCCGTGCGCGGCCGCGTGTTCAGGTCGGCCAGCAGGTCGTAGCGGCTCTTCTGCGAGTGCAGCTTGTGCACGCGGCTATTCGCGTCGTTTAAGTCGCCGAAGATTATCGACTCGGTCGGGCACGTGGCCTGGCAGGCGGTCTGTATCTCGCCGTCGCGCACGCGGCGCCCCTCCTTCTCGGCCTCTATCCTCGCGTAGGCGATGCGCTGCACGCAGAAGGTGCACTTCTCCATGACGCCGCGCGAGCGCACGGTGACCTCGGGGTTGCGCATCATCTTGAGGCTCGGCGTGTCCCAGTCCTGGTAGAGCAGGAAGTTGAAGCGCCGAACCTTGTACGGGCAGTTGTTCGAGCAGTAGCGCGTGCCGACGCAGCGGTTATAGACCATGTCGTTGAGGCCCTCGGCGCTGTGCACGGTGGCGTGGACGGGGCAGACCGGCTCGCACGGGGCGTTCTCGCAGTGCATGCACGGCACCGGCATGAAATAGACGCCGTCGGGCCGCTCGACCGCCCCGCGGAAGTAGGCGTCAACCCTGAGCCAGTGCATCTCGCGCGAGCGCGCGACCTCCTCCTTGCCGACGATGGGGATGTTGTTCTCGGCTTGGCAGGCGACGACGCAGGCGTTGCAGCCGACGCACGTCGAGAGGTCAATCGCCATGCCCCAGCGGTACATGGGCGGCTCGTATTTGTAGTCCTCGTACATGCTCTCGCCGTGCAGCGGCGTGCGGTTCTCGCCCGCGGGCTGCGGCGGGGCGGTGTGCTCGCGCTCGGGCGCAAGCTCCGGGTCGCGGCGCCACTGCTCGAAGGTTCCGCGGCGGACGACCTCACGGCCCTCCATCTGGAAGTGAATCTGCGTGGACGCAAGCGGGTACTGCTCGCCCGTGACCTCGACGCCGAGCCCGCCGCCGCCCCAGAGCGCGTCGCTCGTGCGCAGGGCGTATGCGTCGAAGCCGCGCATGCCCTCGCGCTGGTTGCCGCCCACGCGGCCCGAGCGGCGGCGCCCGTAGCCGAGGTGGACTGTGACGACGCCGTCGGGCTGCCCCGGCAGTATGAAGGCCGGGGCGTTGACGGAGCGGCCGCGGAAGTTCAGGCGCAGAACGTCCGCGCGAATCTCGCCGCCCTTCGCCGTGTAGTAGTTGACGCGCCGCGGGGCGCCGTCGCGCCGCACGGCCCCGTCGGGGACGGCGCCGATGCCGAGGCGCTCGGCCGTCGCGGGGCTGATGACGGCGGCGTTGTCCCAGGTGAGCTTCGTGAGCGGCTTTGGCAGCTCCTGGAGCCAGCCGTTGTTTGCGAAGCGGCCGTCGTAGATGGTCGGGTCGGGGCGGAAGACTATCTCGTACCCTTGCTCGCCGCCGCCCTCGCCCTGCGGGGGCGGCACCACAATGACCTCCTGCCGCACGGTCGTCTGCCCGCCGCCCGCAGGCTGCGCGCCGCCGTAGGCCGCGCCGAGCGCGACGCTCCTCGGCTTGAGGGCGCTGTCGGGCTTGAAGCCGTCGTGAACCCACCGGCGCCAGTTCTTCTCGAAGTCGGCAGAGGGGGTCGCGGCCGGTGCGGGGGCGGGGGCGGCAGCCGCCGGGGCCGCGCCTGTCCCGGTCTGCGTCGGCGCAGGCTGCGGGGCCTGGCCGCCGCCCGCGGCGGCGCGCTCGCCGGCGCCGGGCCGCTGCCAGTAGTCGCGCAGAATCTCGTAGCCGGCGCGCTCGGGCCGCTCGGTGAAGGCGGCGAGGAACTCGTAGGCGCTCTTGCCGTTGTAGAGCGGCTGGATGAGCGGCTGGATGATGCTCACTGTGCCGTCGTAGGCGCGCGCGTCGCCCCACGATTCGAGGAAGTGCGCCTCGGGTATGTGCCAGTGGCAAAGCTCCGAGGTCTCGTCCTCGTACAAGCTCAAGTGAACGCGCAGAGGGATTCTGTTCATCCGCTCGACGCCGAGCTTCAGGTCGGCGGGAGTCGAATAGACGGGGTTGCCGCCGACGATGATGAGCACTTCGACCGCCCCGGCGTCAATCTCGCCGACGAGCGCGCGCAGCTCCTGCTGCTGGTCAACCGGCCTCTCCTCGACCGGCTCGACGTAGTTGACGGTCGCGCCGGCGTTGCCCAGCGCCGCGTTCATCGCGTGCGCGAGGGCGTGGACGGACGGCGGCTGCTCGTCGCCCGCGATGACGACGGAGCGCCCCTTGTGCGCGTTCAGGTCTTGGACGACCGCCGTGACGAAGTCGGAGTGCGGCCCCGTGACCGGCGCGCCGCCGCCCGCGACCCCGACGCCCGAGGCTATCGCGCGCGCAATCTGCTCCATCTCGCTCGGGCGCACGGCCAGGCGGTGGTCGGCGAAGAAGCCCGTGTTCGAGGGCGTTGTCTCTACGGCGTATAGGCGGCTCGTCTCGCGCTGGTCTGCGCCGTCGCGCACGCGCCGTCGCGAGGCGAAGTCGCGCGCGTACCTGAGCGCGCCGGGGCCGCACTCAAGGAAGTTCGAGTCGAGCGAGAGCACGCGGTCGGCCGCGGCGAAGTTGTAGATGGGAGTTGCGAAGTTGCCGAAGGCGAGACTAGTCCCGACGCTCCCGTTGTTCGGACCCGCGGGCTCCCACTGATACCAGCGTGCTCCGGGGAAGCGGCGGAGGATGTCCGTGAGCTGCGCCGCGAGCGTCGGCGACGTGACGGTCTCGGTCAGGAAGCGCAGGCCCGCGCCCTGCCTCTCGCGCTGGCCCTCGAGCACGGTAGCCAGCTCGCCGAGGAAGGCCGTGTAGGTGCGAACCTCGCCGCGGTTGATGACGACGGCCGAGCGGTCGGGGTCGTAGAGGGAAAGCACGGAAGCCTGCGCCCATACGTCGGCGGCGCCGAGGCTCGCAGGGTGCAGCTCGTTCCCCTCGATTTTGGTGGGCCGCCCCATGTTGCTGCGCACGAGAAGGGGCGCGCAGCCTCCGGGGAAAGGCATGGCGGTCGCGAAGAAGAGCGGCTTGCCCGGCACTATCTCTTCGGGCTGCGAGACGTAGGGGACGATGGTCTCGGGCGGCTGGTAGGAGCAGCCCGTAATCCCGGCGAGCGCGAGCGAGGCGCCCATCAATTTAAGGAAGGTGCGGCGGTCGGTGCCTTCGCCCCACTCGGCGGCGCCGCGCGGGAACTCGCGGTGCAGGAGTTCCTCGAACTCTTCGGTCTCCGCAAGCTCTTCTAGGCTCTGCCAGAACTCGCGGCCGCGCTTGTCCTTGAGCGCGGCGAGCGCTTCTTCGGCCCTGCGCGGGCTGCGAATCTTGTACAGCTCGGGGAAAGTCTCTTTGATGTGCATCTACTTCACCGCCTACCTGTGGCAAGTCGAACAGCTCGTCAGTATCCGCGCGTCGCGCACCCTGTACTCGACTAGGAGCTGCCGCGCCCGCTCCAGCCTCTTCGGCGATCTGTTCTCGGCGAGCGTGTTGCCCGCGTCCGCCGTGACGCCGTCGGCCTCGTCCGGCTCGATGTTCCAGCCCATGTTGAAGACCTGTTCGCGCGGTCGTATGTAGCGCTCCGGCTCGCGGTGGCACGAGAGGCACCACTCCATCTGGAGCGAGGCGGCCTGATAGACGGCCGGCATGTCGTCCACGCGCCCGTGGCACGAGGCGCAGCCGATGCCCTTCGAGACGTGTATGCCGTGGTTGAAATAGACGAAGTCGGGCAGGTCGTGGACTCTCTGCCAGACGATGGGCTTGTTTTCCCGCCAGCTCGAGCGGACTATCTCCAGATACGGGCTCTCGGCCCAAATCTGCGAGTGGCAGTTCATGCACGTGCGCGTCGGCGGCATGCCGGCATTCGAGGAGGTCTCGACCGAGTTGTGGCAGTACCGGCAGTCAATGCCGTCGTCGCCCGTGTGGTGCTTGTGCGAGAACTGGACGGGCTGCTGGACTTCTATGTACTGGCCCGTGTTGTAGGACGAGCGGTTAATCTCGGCCGTCACCCACACGGCCGCGGCCGCGAGGAACAGCCCGCCGAAGATGGAGAGCTTGGCGAGCGTGTTCGTGCTGTGGTGGAAGATCTGCATGGCGCTCCCGGCTTCTCTCGCGGCCCGTCAGGCCATCGAAAAAATCGCCGCGGGAAGAGACACGCACCGAACCACACGCGAAACATCACGCGCCAAGCCCGGGGGTGCCAGCGGTCTCTCGCCCGACAGGGGAAAGCCCGAACCGCGCGGCTCTTCGGCTGCAACACCAAACTTAAGAACTGCTTGAAGTTCCCTAGTGATACTACTTTTTTCACGCCGGGGCAAGCGCGGCGTCTAAATTTAAGTATGAATAATCTGTGGCGAAATGGATGAAGGGAACTAATAAAAGGGAGGCAGGAGGCAGGAGGCAGAAGGGCGCCCGGCAGGGCCGCACCTTCTCCCGACTTCTGCCTTCCTTCCCGTCAGCTCTGCCCGCCGAAAATGAGGGCGAGCGTGACGATGATGGCGACGATGGCGAGAACGAAGAGGAGGATTTTCCAGACGCTGTAGGGGCGCTCGCCCTGAACCTCGCCGGTGCGGCCGTTGACGACGACCTGGAAGACGCGGTCGCGGAAGCGGTACGCGCCGACGTAGATGGGCAGCAGGAGGTGCTTGAAGGTTATGGCGGAGTAGTGCGTCGTGAGCTGGTCTATGCGCTGCTCGTCGCCGCCAATGTCGCGGCGCACGTCCTCGCGTATGGCGGGCTCGGCCGCCGACTTCGCAAGCTCGAAGCCCTCCTCGAGCCCGACCTGGTAGCGCTGCGCCTTGTAGCCTGAGAGGTACGCCGGCTCGTAAGTCGTGAGCGCCCCCATGTCCCAGGGCTCGAGCGCGGAGAGGCGCGCGGGCGGGAGCGACTTCGTGGCCGGCACGAGCATGTCGTCGAACCAGCGCGAGACGGTGCCGGAGGCCGGGTGCCAGCGCGTGTGACGCACCTGCCTTGTCTTCGTCACGTTGTTGCCCTGCGCGTCGCGCTCCGTGTAGGTCTCGGTCACGTAGTAGTGCTCGCCGCGCTGCCCCGTGTAGCTGGTCGTCGTGTGCGCGTCGTAAGTCCAGAAGGGGATATAGACGCCGCCGACGCCCTCGTGCGACGCCATCTTCTTCAGGGCGCTCGGCGCGAACCACAGCGACGAGAGCCAGCGCCTTATCGAGCCGGTCGCGTCGTCCTGCGAGACGCGGAAGGGCAGCACGCCCTCGGGCGCGAGCAGCGGGTCGGCCGATTTGGGCTGCGCGACTATTTTGCCGCCGCAGAAGTCACAATCGCCCGCCACCTGCGGCGGCGTGAAGGTGACCGTGGCCCCGCACGTCTCGCAGCGGACTTCGAGCGCCGCTGGCGCCATCGTCGTCAACTGCCCCTCGCGCGCGCGAAGGTACTCTTCGTAAGAGCGCTCCTCGACGCTGCCGGCCGCCGGCACGATCTGCTCGCTCCGGCCGCAGTACGGGCAGACGAGGCTGCCGCCCTTCGGCTCGAACTCGAGGTCTGCGCCGCAGCCGGGGCAGCGGTAGCGGTGCGCCTTCTCTCGCGCAGTCGTCATCTCTTCAGACATCAACTAATCACCGTTCGCTCAAGGCCGAGAGCTGCGGGTTCGACTTCCGGCGCCAGACGAAGCCGTCCAACACATAGTGCGTCACCTGCGGGAGCGCGAGCAGCGGGACGAGCAAGACCTTCAACCCCTGCACGTCCCACGCGGCGCCGAACAGCCACGCGCGCTCGTGCCAGACGCCCCTGTCCCACAGAAGCTCTTCGGCGTAGGCCATCAGCCACAGCGTCGCGATGAAGACGAGGGGCCAGCGCGCGAGGCCCCGGTAGGCGGCGCCGGCCCGCGGCGCGCGGCCTCTGGCGTACCACCAGACGAGCACCATGTAGGGGACGCCGTGGATGACTACGTTCGTCACGGTGAAGGCGTAGTCGGAATTGTAGGCGACTATCCCCGCGTACCAGCAAAGCGCGGTCGTCAGCACGACGAGGTCTTTGCCGGGGTTGCCGGCGCCGCGCACGAGCCAGGCGTGCGCCGAGCGGACGGCGTATGCGCCGAGCGCCAGGACGTAAGCGGGCCACGCGGCACGCTCGACCCAGGCGGGGACTTGCGCGAAGTCGCCCGGCAGGAACCACCAGAACCGGCGCGGCAGGTTCGCGTGCCAGTAGATGAGAGGATAGAGGGTCGCCATGTAGATGGCGGCCGAATCAACAAGGCGCCCGAGTCGGCCCGCCTCGCCCGCGCGCGCGCGGTAGAGCGCCACCCAGCCGTACTGCTGGCGGACGAAGTGGAAGACGGCGAGGTAGGCGAGCGAGCGCCAGAATAGCGCCTCGGACTCCGAGAAGAGCGCGACGCCGAGCGCGAGCGCGATGGCCGGCGCCAGCAGGTAGAGCCACGCGCGGCGC
>DASPKR010000346.1:0-13324 GCA_035627975.1 Pyrinomonadaceae bacterium
TCTCCTCGCGGTAGCCGACGTTGCTCACCACGGGCACGGAGACGTAGGAGAGGTAGTCTATCTCCTCGAAGCCGCGGTCTAGCATCGGAGGGGTGATCCCCCCCTTGTCGTCCTTTGTCCGGAACTTCTTGTTCCTGTCCCGGTTCATGACGATTGACTGGCGCGCGCGCATGGCGAGGCCGGCGACGCTGCCGCGCAGCGGGAACGGCTCCTTGTAATCGCCGGGCGCCACGACGTACTCAAGGTTGCTCGCCGTAACGGCCGTGACGCCCATGCGGAACATCTCGGCCTTCACGCCGCCGCCCGCCTCGTCTATCTCTTCGACCCTTACGATGTGCGCGTCGCCGCCGTCGTGCGGGGGCGACTCCGGGCCGCCGCCCTCGGAAGGCAGCCTCTCGACTGAGATGAGGCGGTAGAACTTCAGCCCTGCGCCCGCGAGCGCCGCGCGCCTGCGCTCCATCCTCTCCGCGTACCCTTCGAGCACCCTGTCGCGGAACTTCTTCAGCGCCTCGACGAGCATTAGCTTGGCGCTGTCCTTGTTCTCCTCGAACTTGTGGAGGAAGTAGTCGTCGAGCGCCTTCGCCTTGTCCGTGCCGTAGAGGAAGAATATGAGGGCGCGGCTGCGCGGCGAGAGCGTCTTGCTGTAGATGGAGGTCAGCCAGGCGTATATCAGCAGGTTGACGACGGCCGAGAGCGTGAAGCCGAGGCCGTAGTGGGCCAGCGCGCTCAGCATGTTTATGTCCTGCCCCTCCTTTAGCCCGTTCGCGCCCAGGCCGAGCAGCGAGGTTAGAAAGGCGCCGCCGATGACGGCCCGCAAGCTCTTGAGGAAATCTTCCTCGTCCTTGAGCCAGTTCCGAACCACGTAGAAGCCGAGGATGACTCCGAGGAAGATCATGCTTGCGAGGAACAGCTCACGGTCGGAGTCCATGTGGCTCTTGATGTAGCCCCAGAGCGAGCCGAGGCCGCCGCCCACGCGCACCCAGAAGGCGTCGAGCGTGAAGCGATAGACGTAGGCGAGCATCCCTGCGCCGAAGCCCATTATGACCGCGACGTAGGTCATAAGCTCCGACCAGTCCGTGGCGTAGGCCAGCGCCCTCAGCCGCCCGCGCGGGCGCCGCTCGATGAAAGACCACGCCACGACTATCGCCAGCACGGCGAACAGGAAGAAGGCCGCGACCGAGAGCCCCATGAACCAGTAGTCGTAGCCGGCTATCAGGGGCAGGTACGAGGCCAGGAAGCCGAAGGCGAAGATGATCACCCGCGTGAGCTTTACGTTGCGGCTCTTGTCTGACATGGGGAGTTCCTCCTGAGGTCGAAGTCACAGTCGGCCTTTATAGGTTTATGGCGGCGCGCGCCCCTTACATTTCAGGCGCGGGCGCGGGAAGGCGAGGGTGAATCCGTTCGAGAGCGCGGGCCGAGGGTCGCGGCCGCACGTTTTACCCCTGGTCGGTTATCAGCTTGAGGTTCCGCTCTAGCGCCGGGACGGCGATGCCTCGCTCCTTCAGCTCGTCGAGGGCGCGCTTGATTTTCTCGACTGCCTCGGCGGGCGGCAGGGGCCCGCCCCGGTGGTCGTAGCAGGGTATTCCCTTGCGGCGGCTGACGGCGTACTCGAGCGTGCAGCCGTTGCTGTACTCCCAGCCCTCATTGAAGTGCGTCTCGCAGACCTTCTTGATGATGACGCACTCCCAGAGGTAATGGTAGTGCTCCTGGTCGAAGCCGGGCGCGACGAGCGGGCCGGGGTTTATGAGGTTCGCGAGCCCGCGCCGCCTGAGCGACTCCGTGAAGCGGACGCCGCGCTCGATGTTGTGGCGTATGAGCGCGGCCTTGACCTCGCGGTAGCGCTCTCGGCCGAGCTTGGCCTTCATCTCGTCCGACGAGCGCACGCCGTGCTCTTCGAAGACGTGGAAGTAGAGGCGGCGCCCCGTGGTAACGTCGCTGCTGCAATACCGGCCGGCGTCATCCGGCACCGTGCAGTCGAAGGCCGTAAGTAACATCTCTATCACTTCGGCGGCCTTGCGCGGGGCGAACTCCGCTACAGCGAACTCGCCCGTGCCGTAGAAAGGCTTGACCTTCCCGCTCATGCCGCCCGCCTCCCGACTCTTTTGCCGCCGCGACGGCCCGCCGACTCGATGCGCGAAGGGATTTGCGCCTTGCGCAGGAGGTCGCCGAGGTGGCTCGTCACCGCCACGTCGCCGACGAGGACAATCCCGTCGCCCGTCCCCTTCACTCGCCTGATCAACTCGCGAAGCTCCTCGATGCCCCGCCCCACGTCGAAGCGCCGGAAGCGGCGCGCCGGGCCGGCGTGTATGACGGAGCCTTGCGTGGCGGTCGCGCCGCGGTGTAGCTGCACGACCCAAGCGGCGCCGCCTCTGTCCAAGACCCACTCCATCCTGACGGGGCCGAGCAGCGCTCGCGCGCGGTCGTAGAGCGCGAGCACGGGGTCGAGCACTTCGGCCGGCAGCCTCTTCTCCTTGCGCGTCTCGCCCACCATGAATCGGTCGCCGTACCCGCGCCGGCCCTCGACGAGAGCGCTGCCGTCCGCCTGCACGAGCAGCGCGCCGGAGTAGGCGGCGTCAACGCCCTCCTGCGCGAGCACCGAAGCGATGCGCTCGCCCGTCGGGTCTTCGGCCGAGAGCAGGCGGAAGGGGTCGAGCCAGCCGCGCTCGGTTGTGAACCTGCCCGGCTCCTGCTCGACGGGGCAGGTGCGTATCCAGGTCTCGCTCGTCCCCGTCGGGCGGCCGAAGGCGAAGGGCGCGAGGCCGCGCGGTATGACGGTCGTCGCCGGGACGGGCAGGCCCAAGGTGTCTGCGACGAGCAGGCCGAAGGCCTTGTCGCCGAGGAAGCGGCTGAAGCGGTTCGGCCAGCGCGTGTCGCCGGAGCCGTGCGCGGCGCCGACGCGCTCCAGCTCCCAGATGATCGTGTGGTCGTGGAGGAAGCCTCGGCGGAGCGGGTGCAGGCTGAACTCGACGCGCGTTGCGGGGCCGTACCTGAGCGCGGGGCGGAAGCCGTAAACCTTCCTGAGCAGACGGAGGCCGGTGTCGCGCGTGAATGACGCCGTCCCCGGCTTCTCGACGCAGCGCGGCGTGTCGCCGGGCGCGAGCTCTATGTGGTCACCGAGCGCGACGCCGGAGACGCCGCCGTCGTGCACGTCAATCGTCTCGTTGACGATGACGAAGAGCCCCTCGGCCGCGAACCGGCGGGCGAACGCGACCGCCTCGCCGACGGAGCGCAGGTCGTACTTGAAGGGCTTGGACTTCGGGTCGTCGGGCAGGAAGGAGCGGACGTTGACTCGGCCTTCGCCCGACTTCTCTATGAGCGCGGCGACGGCCGACTCGGGCGACTTGAAGCGCGCGTTCGGCTCGTGGCCGCGCACGCGCGAGTGGCGCTGCCGCAGGTCGGGGCCGAAGCTCACGAACTGAGCGACGTTCGCCCTCGTGCTGAGGCGGTCGAGGACTGCGTCTTTGAAGTGTAGGCGGGGCTCGGTCATCTCTTCGGCGCTGCGAAATATAGCAGAGCGCCCGGCGGCGGCAAAGCGTTTCTCCCGTCGGCGCGCGCCTTTTCAAACGCGGGCCGCGCGTGCTGTAGAATGAAGGCGTTTCAAATTCTTTAGGTGGCGTGAGGGGATGGGCGAGCGGGACGACCGGGAAGGGTTCGACGCGAAGGTGACGGGGCCTGAAGGGGCGGAGGAGCAGCCGCTCGAGCGCGCGCTGCGCGAGAGGCTGCGCTCGGTCAAGAGCCAGAGCGAGCGCAAGACAATCGCCGGCCTCGCGCGCGAGATAGGGAAGCTGCCGGCCGAGACCGCGCGCGCCGCCCTCGAAGTGAGCGCCGGGCTCGCGTCCGTGAGCCTTCGCGCGGGCGTTGATTTTTTGAGGGTCGTCCCCGAGGCCGCGCTCGTGCTCGACGCCGAAGAGCTGCGCGCGTGGGGCGAGTTCGGCCGCCGCCTGACGATGGCCGACGTCGAGACGGGCGCGGCCTTCTTCGGCGCGGGCGTCGAGGGGCTGCGCGCCGTGCCGCGCGACGCCCGCGCGCTCCTCTTCCAGGTCTGCGCGCGGCAGCTCACGCTCTCCACCTCCATCGCGCTCGAAACTTACCGCCGCGCTCCCGACGTGGCGCGCGAGGTAGGCGACGCGGAACTCCTGAGGCAGGTCTTCGAGGTCGCGCTGGAGATCGCGCGCCGCTCCGCAAAGCACAGCGCCGACTTCCTCGCGGCGACCCCGCAGGTCGTCCCCGCGCTACGCGGTTCGGGCGGCGTCGGCCTCGGGCGCGAGGCGCTCGCGCTCGCGCACTCTTTCGCCACGCGCGCGGGCGGCATAGCCGCCGACATGTGGGCCGCTGTCCCCGCGGCAGTCGAAGGCCTCGACGACGAAGCGGCCCGCCTCCTGTTCCGCCAGGCCGAAGGCTTCCTCGACCGCGGGGGCGCGGCGGCGCTGCACGTGCTCGCGTCGGGCGGCGAAGTGCTGAGGCTCTTCCCGGAGGCGTTCGCTGAGTGGGCCGCGCTGCTGCGAACGGTGGCCGCGCACAACAACGCGAGCCTCGTCTCGCTCGCGCGCACGAGCCCGGCCACCTTCCGCGCGCTCTCTCCGCCGAAGGCGGGGCGCGCCCGCGCCGTCGAGACGGCCCGGCGCGTCGTCGCCGCCGCGCACGCGGTCGCCCGGGTTGACGCCGAGGCCGCCATATCCTGCTTCCGCTCCGCGCCGCAGGCCCTGCGCGCGACGACCGTCGAGCAGTTCGAGCGCTGGGCGCGCGCGGGGCTGGAGGCCGAGGGCGAGACGCCGCGCGGGCGGCGCAGCTACTACGCGCTGGAGACGCGCCGCAGCAACGAGCGCCTCCAGACGGGGGGGCGGGGCCTCGGGCTCGAAGAGGTCGCGCAGACTCTCAAGCTCTACGTCGAGGCCCTGACGGGCCGCGCCGTAGAGGTCGCGCCGCTAGCCGCAGTCCCCGACGAGCAGCGCATAGGCGACGGCCGAACCATCCATCTGCCTTCCAGCGTCTCGGAGTTCGGCGAAGACGAACTCGACTTCCGCCTCTACAAAGTCCTCGCCGCGCACGCCGCCGGCCAGATAGAGTTCGGCACGCACGAGCGCGGGACGCCGGGATTGCGGGCCGCCTACTCGGCGCTCGCCGAAGCTTACGCGCCGGAGAACAGGGACGCGCTCGACGCCTTCGCGCTCGACGGCTACATCAACCGCATCGAGGAGGGTGAGCGGGCGCTTGCGCCCGAGGAGGAGGCGCGGCTCGCCGCCGCCGGCGCGCGCGCCTCGCTCCCCGAAGGCGGCGACTACCGCGAGGTGCTCGCTCTCTTCCCGCAGCGCGGGCTAGCGGCGCGCATATTCGGCACACTCGAGAACGGGCGCATAGACCGCCGCCTGCGCCACGCCTACCGCGGCCTCAAGCGCGACCTGGACTTGGTTCGCGCGCGCCTGCGCGAGAGCCGCCCGCGCGTCGTCACGCTCCCGGCCGCGCTCGTCCCCTTCGAGCTGCTGTTCCAGATAACTCTCTGCGGAGGCGCGCTCGAAGACGCGCGGGCCTTCTACGGCCAGGCCGTCTCCGAGCTTGAGACCATCGTCGTTGACTACCTGACGGACGCGCGCGCTTCCGTCGCAGACACCCTGATGGCGACGAGCCGCGTCTATACGCTCTTCCAGTCGGTAGTGCCCGAGATGACCGAGAGGGATACGCGCGACGAAGGCGCGGGCGAAGACCGCCAGGACGGCGCGCAGTCCAACCTCGGCGACGAGGCTGAGGAGCGCGAGGAGCCCCGAGACGAGACTGACGGCGAGGCGCGCCGCCGCGACGCCCGCGAGCTTTTCAACGCGTGGGCCGCGGCCGAAGCACAGGGCCGCGACGGCGAAGAGTCGCTCAAAGGCCTGGAGCGCTGGATGACGGGCGAGACGCCCGAGCAGGAGCTTGCGGCCGACGAGACGGCCTTCGAGTACGACGAGTGGGACAGGGACCTGTCCGACACGCGCGTCGGCTGGTGCCGCGTCGTAGAGAAGCGCGTGCGGAGCGGCGACCGCTCCTTCGTCGAGCTCACGCGCTCGCGCTACCGCGGCGTAATCTCGTCAGTCCGCCACCAGTTCCAACTGATGAAGCCCGAGAGCCTCAAGCGCGTGCGCGAAGAGCTCGACGGCGACGACTACGACTTAAACGCCCTCATTGACTACGTCGTTGACCGCCGCGCAGACGGCCAGCAGTCCGAGCGCATCTACACGAAGCGCCTCCGCCGCGAGCGCGACGTCGCCGTCTCGTTCCTGCTCGACCAGTCCTCTTCGACCGCGCGCACCATCGGCCGCCACCCCTTGCAGCCCTACACGCACCCCGGCCGCCGCATCATCGAGGTCGAGAAGGAGGGGCTCGTCCTGATGAGCGAGGCGCTCGAAGCCGTCGGCGACCCCTACTCGATATACGGCTTCACCTCCGAGGGCCGGCGCAACGTGAAGTTTTACGTTATCAAGGATTTCGGCGAGCGCTACACCGAAGAGACCGAGCGCCGCATCGGCGGCATCAACTACCAGAACAACACCCGGCTCGGCGCCGCCATACGCCACGCCGCCGCCAAGCTCCGCAGTCAGGAGGCGCGCACCCGCCTGCTCATCGTCCTCTCCGACGGCCGCCCCTACGACCACGACTACGGCGACGCGCGCTACGCACGCGAGGACACGCGCGAGGCCCTTCGCGACGCGCGACTGCAGGGCATCACGCCCTTCTGCGTCACCATAGACCGCGACTCCGAGGCCGAGCTTAAAGACCTCTACGGCGAAGTCGGCTACACCATCATTGACGACGTTCTCTCGCTACCCGAGCGCATGCCCGCCATCTACCGCCGGCTGACGACATAAGGGGCGGGGGATGCGACTCCCCTCGCCCCTCCGCTTTCCTGCCTCGACCCCGGCTTTAATTCCGGTCGCCGAGGCCGTGCTTGTGCTTGCAGCGCTTGCAGTAGGTGGGCGGCTCGGCGTTGTCCACGTGGTGATCGACCGGGCGCAGGGTGCTCAGGTAGGAGAAGATGGCCTTGAGGTCTTCGTCCTTCATGCCCTTGAAGTACCACCAGGGCATCATGGGGCTGAGCTTACGCGCCTTGACGTGGCCCGTCCTTATCGTCGAGACGAAGAGCGCCTCGTCGTAGTAGGGGATGCCGGTCGGGTCGGGCGTGAGGTTGGCCGTGGCGACCGTGCGCCCCTCGCCCATGTCGAAGACGTTACCGCCGCCGAACTCCAACCCCGCTATCGGCTCGCCCTTCTCGCCGCGCGGCGTGTGGCAGCCCGCGCAGTCGGCGACTTTGACGAGGTACTCGCCGTACTTCACAGGGCTCGAACGGTCGGGCTCGGGGACGGGCGCCTCTATGGGGCGCGGCACATCGTTGATGAGCTTAGAGAGGGGGAAGGGTATCTCGGACTTGGGCAGCGCGTTGCGCACGGGCTCAATCGAGCGCAGGTAAACGACGACGGATGCGAGGTCTTCGTCGGAGTAGTTAGAGAAGGTGCTGTAGGGCATCATGGGGAAGAGCGCGCGGCCGTCGTGGCCGACGCCCTCGCGTATGGCGCGCGCGAGCATGTCGTCAGTCCAGCGGCCCGCGCCCGTCTCCTCGTCGGGCGTGATGTTGGGCGCGGTGAGCCACGGCATGCCGTCCTGCTCGAGAGTCGAGCCGGCGCCCTTCTTCGCCGCGGCGTAGGATTTGGCCGGGTCTTTCCGCCAGTCCACAGAAGAGTGGCAGAGGAAGCAGCCCGAGACGTTCTCGACGAGGTAGCGGCCGCGCTCGAGGCGCGCCGCGGTGGGCTCGAACCTGCGGGCCGTGAGCGGCCGCGCCCTCGGGCCTATGAAGGGGCGCCAGCCGACCGTCATGGTCACGCCCACCACGAGCAAAAGCACAAGAACCCCGAGCCCGTAGCCCCCGACCTTCAACAAGCGCTTCGTCCACCTGCCGGCCATCGCCGTTCACCTCCGCCGCCCGAATCTCCGCCGCCCTCCTTGCCCTGCCCTGTAACGCGGAATTGCGCGGCGAAGGTAATCACGGGGGGGCGCTCAGGCGCCCGGCTGCGGGTTCGGGAGGGTTTTCAGGCGGAGGCTATAAAGTCGCGCAAGCGGGCGCGTATCTCGTCGCGCACGCGGCGGAAGACGGCCAGGCGCTCGGCCTCGTCGCCTTCGGCGGCGGCCGGGTCTTCGAAGCTCCAGTGCAAGCGCCGCGTGTTGCCGGGGAAGACGGGGCAGCGCTCGTTAGCGTTGTCGCATACCGTGATGACGTAGTCGAACTCTCGGCCCGCGAACTCCTCGACCGACTTGGAGCGGTGGCCCGAGATGTCAACGCCTACCTCGCGCATGGCCTCGACCGCCTGCGGCCGGACGGAACTCGGCTCGACGCCCGCGCTCTCGACCTCGAAGCGCCCGCCGCCGTCGTGCCGCAGGAGCCCCTCGGCCATTTGGCTGCGCGCGGAATTGCCCGTGCAGAGAATCAGAACCCTCTTCCTGTCATTCATCAGCGCCCCTCCCTTTCGAGTGCGGCATGCGGGACAGGGGCGTGGCCGCCGCCCCCGGCGGCACGACCCGAGTTGTAAACCACGCGAGGTTAATTTGAGGTAACGCGCGCCGCCGCTTTTGCCTTCGCTTCGGCCGGCGGGTTATATTTGCCTCTGTTCCCGCCGGAGGGTTGGCAGAACGGCTATTGCACCGGTCTTGAAAACCGGCGTCCGAAAGGACTTGGGGGTTCGAGTCCCTCACCCTCCGCCAAAAGAAAAGTTCGGACGCGTCGGAGCCGCCCGCCCCCTTCCGAGAGGCGCTGGCGGCTTCGATTATTTCGGGCGGCGGCGCGCGCCGCTAAGTGCTCGAGGAGGGTTCCGGTGATGTTGACGACGGGCTCGCTGCTGGCGACCTGCGCGCTGGCGATTCAGGACGAGAACTCTTTGCAGAGGCTCTGGCGCTGGACTGAGCCTCTGCGCACCTACCTCAACTTCCCCTGGAAGCTCGGCAACTTCGTCTTCTCCATAAGCACGATAGTTATCGGGCTCGTCATACTGCTCGTCGCTGCTGCCGTCTCGCGCTACCTGCGCTCCTTCATCGAACGCAGGATGGCGCGCCACAAGCACCTCGACCCCGGCGTGCAGTTCACCATACTGCGGCTCGTCCACTACGCCATCGTCGCCATAGGCATCGTGACGGCGCTGCGCGTCGCCGTCGGCGCCGACTTCACCTCTCTGGCCGTCGTCTTCACGGCGCTCTCGGTCGGCATAGGCTTCGGCCTTCAGTTCATCGCGGGCGACATAGCATCGGGCTTCATAATCCTCTTCGAGCGGCCCGTGCGCGTCGGCGATTTCGTCACCATCCCCGGCCCCGACGGCAAGCTCACCGAGGGGCGCGTCCACAGCATCAACCTGCGCACGACGATAGTGATGACGAACGACAACGTCGCGTCGGTCGTGCCGAACTCGAAGCTCGTGAGCCAGAACTTCCTCAACTGGTCTTACCGCGAGCGCCGCTCGCGCATCTCCATACACGTCGGCGTTTCCTACGACTCCGACGTGGAGAAGGTGACCCGGACCCTTTTGCGCGCCGCCGAGGGCGTGCAGTACCTCCTGGCGGAGCCCAAGCCGAGCGTGCAGTTCCTTGAGTTCGGCGACTCTTCCCTGAACTTCCGGCTGCTCGTCTGGACCGACCGGCCGCGCCGCTACCCGCAGATAAAGAGCGCGATAAACTACAACATACGCCGCCTCTTCCTCGAAGAGGGCATCGAGATACCCTTCCCGCAGCGTGACCTGCACCTGCGCGACGGCTCGCTCCGACTCGGCCGCGGCGCGCGTGAGCTCTTCGCGGGCGACGACGAAGAGGAGCGCGAGCCGAGCCTTCAACAGAGATGAGGCTTCCGTCTTCCCGCTACTTTTTTATCTGAATCTTCTCGCCGCAGGCCGGCGTGGTGCGCCCGGCCTCAGCCGTCATTGCCGATGGCCTCGACGGGGCAGGCCAGGAGCGCCTCTTCACATAGCTCGCGCTCTTCCTGCGTCTGCGGCTGCCGGAGCACGAACGAGTAGCCGTTCGAGCCCGCCCGGTCGAAGTTGTCGGGGGCCGTGCTGCGGCACACGTCGCAGTCTATGCACTGCGTGTCAACGTAGTAGTCGCCGGGCGCGTTCTCCGGGACGCGGTCGTTAGGGTCAGCCATTACTTGATAGCGAGCATGCGGTCGAGGGCGACGCGCGCCCAGTGGGCAGTCTCCTCGGGGACTGTTATCCGGTTGACGACGCGGCCCGCCACGAGCGACTCGAGCGCCCACGCGAGGTTCTGCGGCGCGATGCGGTACATCGTCGCGCACATGCAGAGGTCGGGCGCGAGCAGGCGGACGTGCTTGTCGGGGTGCGCGGCCGCGAGGCGGTTGACCAGGTTGACCTCTGTGCCGACGGCCCACGCGGAGCCGGCCGGGGCCTCCTCAATCGCCTTGATGATGAACTCGGTCGAGCCGTTCATGTCCGCCTTCTCTACGACCTCGCGCACGCACTCCGGGTGGACGATGACCTTGATGCCCGGAACCTCCCTGCGCACCTCGTCCACGTGCCAGGGGCGGAAGCGGCCGTGCACGGAGCAGTGGCCCTTCCAGAGAATCAAGCGCGCCGAGCGGAGTTGCTCTACGGTGTTGCCGCCCAGCTCCTTCGACGGGTCCCAGAGCGCCATCTGTTCAAGCGGGATGCCGAACTTGACGCCTGTGTTCCGGCCGAGGTGCTGGTCGGGGAAGAAGAAGAGCTTATCGGCCTCCTTCAGGTACTTGTCGAACAGAGGCACGGCGTTCGACGAGGTGCAGACCACGCCGCCGCGCTCGCCGCAGAACGCCTTGATGGCCGCCGACGAGTTCATGTAGGTGACGGGGACTACACGGAAGTCGCCGACGACGCCTATCGCCTCAAGCTGCTCCCAGGCGTCCTCCACCTGCTCGGCCGTAGCCATGTCGGCCATCGAGCAGCCCGCGCCGAGGTCGGGCAGTATGACCTTCTGGTCGCCCGGCTTGAGAATGTCTGCGGACTCGGCCATGAAGTGGACGCCGCAGAAGACCACGAACTCGGCCTCGGGCCGCTCGGCCGCGAGCTTGGCGAGCTTGAAGGAGTCGCCCGTGTAATCGGCGTGGCGAATCACATCGTCGCGCTGGTAGTGGTGGCCGAGTATGACGAGGCGCGGGCCCAGGCGGCGGCGCGCCGCCTCGATGCGCCCGTCAAGCTCGCCTTCGGACAGCCCGAAGTAATCTTCGAGCGCCGGCGCCCTCTCCCCAACGACTTCCAAAGTTGTGACCATCTTCTACCCTCCGCGAGCCCCACGGCGCGGGCAACTGCGCCCGCGCGAAACGAAAAATATATGCCCCCGCGGGCACGAGCGCAAGCGGGCGGGCCGCGCTCACTAATTAGATGCGCGCCGGGGGGGGCGGTTGTTCCCCGCCCCGCGCCTCGGGCCCGCCCCGGCCGACCGGCCGCTCCCGCGAATAACGGGGAAACAACGCCCTGCTCAACCCGAACGAGCGGCCCGCTCATAAGTTCTCGCGCACAGGCTTACAAATCACGTATACTCGGCGCCAAGGCTTCATTCAAGGCAATAGCGGGCTTGTGTGGCGCGGCGCGGCTTCGGAAGGCGTGCCGCGTCTGAAGTTTCTTAACCCAAATCACTCAGGAGGAGAGAGATGAAGAGGTCACGTAACAAGCGGGCGGGCTGGGCCGTCAGGGTGGCAATATTCTCGTTCGTCGCCGTCGCCTTGTGCGCCGGCACGATTCAGTGGGGCGCCGTAAGAGTCTCGGCTAACCACCCCGTGCTGGTCGAGGGCAACTGCGACAGCCCCGTGCCGGGCACGAACGTCATCACAGAGCATGGCACGTGCGGCGACTACGACGGCGACGGGCGCATCGGCACCGCCGAGGACACGGACGGCGCCGACCGCATCTTCGGCACCATCAACGCCGCGCTCGGGCCGGGTACCGGGGCCGCCGCCGGCACGGGCGCCAACCACAACGGCACGATAACTATCGTCAAGTCGGGGCGCTTCGCCGAGACCATCTACATCGGCCAGAACCTCTCGGGGCCGGGCGGGGCGGGCGTCACCACCCCGATCAACGTGACCCTCGAAGCCGCGCCCGGCGTCAGCGCCGATATAAACGCCGTATTCCAGGGAGACCCGGCCGGCGGCAACGCTTCCCGCCAGTCTCAGGAGGGCATCACGGTGCTCTACACGACGACGGGGCCGAACGCTGTGGTGACGCTCCGCAACCTCACGGTGCGCAACTTCGCCACGGGCATCGCCGTCGGCGGCAACTCGCGCGTCGTGATAGACAACTGCCGGCTCGAGAACAACTTCAACCACGGCATACGCGTGAGCGGCAACGCCCGCGTCGTCGTCAACGACACGAGGGTGACGGCCACGGGCTTCCGCTTCGGCCCGGGCTCGACGGGCTCGCCCAACCCCGGCAACGGCATCTCGGTCGAGGACAAGTCGCAGGCGAGGATTCTGCACTCGGTCTTTGCGCAGAACCTCGCGGGCGGCATCTCTAACAACACGGGCGTCACCTCGAACGTGCAGGTCTTCAAGGTCAGCTCGCACTTCAACGCCGTGGACATAAGCGGCGCGGGCGTGACCGTGGCTCCAGACCACAACCTCTCACAGAACTAACGCGCCCGCCGACGAGACGGGATAGCGAAGGGGCGGCCGGAGTTAGCCAGACTCCGGCCGCCCCTCTTCAATTCCCTTTCGGAATTCCCCTCAGGGGTGCGTCATCTCTTCCGGCCTGACGTACTCGTCGAACTGCTCGGCGGTGAGCAGGCCCAATTCGACGGCCGACTCGCGCAGCGAGATGCCCTTCTTGTGCGCGTTCTTGGCTATTTTGGCGGCGTTGTCGTAGCCGATGTGCGGGTTCAGGGCCGTGACGAGCATGAGGGAGTTGCGCAGGTGCTCTTCGATCTTCTCGCGGTTGAGCTCGATGCCGACGGCGCAGTGCTCGACGAAGCTGCGGCAGGCGTCCTTCAGGAGCCGGACGGAGTGGAGCAGGTTGTGAATCATCACCGGCTTGAAGACGTTCAGCTCGAAGTTGCCCTGCGAGCCGGCGAAGCCTATGGCGGCGTCATTGCCCATCACCTGCACGGCGACCATCGTCATGGCCTCGCTCTGGGTGGGGTTGACCTTGCCGGGCATGATGGAGGAGCCGGGCTCGTTCTCGGGGATTATCAGCTCGCCCAAGCCCGCCCTCGGCCCCGACGCGAGCCAGCGTATGTCGTTGGCTATCTTCATCAGCGATGCGGCCAGCGTCTTGAGCGCGCCGCTGGCGAAGACCAACTCGTCGTGGGCGGAGAGGGCGGCGAACTTATTCGGATG
>DASPKR010000347.1:0-6582 GCA_035627975.1 Pyrinomonadaceae bacterium
GCCGGCCTCACATCCGGAAGCGTGCTCGAACAAACCTCTTGTCAGGCCGCTTGAGGCGGTGCGCCCTCTTCATCTTTTTTCGGTCCAGGTGAACTCAAAGGCCGAGAGAAGTTTTTTCAAATCCGGGGATGGCCTCCCGCCTCCCTCCTGCAACCTTTTTGCCTCCGCCTGCAAAATCTTTTCGAATTTGATGAGCCACTTACGCTCGTTGAGCTCGGAATTTTCCAACTTATCCTTGTTGGGTTCCGGGTCGCGCATCTTGTCGGCCTTCGTGAAGTCGAGCCTGACGTCCGGCCTCTTTTGCAAGATGTAGTCTAAATAATCTGACCGGGAGACGAATCTGCCCTCGTCGCCTTTGCTCTTGAAATAGTTCCCCGCCAACTCGCCGGCGGCCTCGTCGGTCGTGTGGGCCAGGACTTTGACGAACCGCCTCAGGGTTTCGCCTTCGAGTTTCAGGTCGGGCTTAATCCTGACGAGCATGATCAGCAGAGTCCCGGCGCGCGAGAGCGGGCACGGGTTATAGACGGGGATGGTCAGGTCGAACCTGCCGGTTCGTTTCGCCGCGTCGTCAATCTTGACCAGATGGTTCGTGGCGAGGCAGTAGGCCACCGACTGCTTTTTGGCGAGGTCGTGAAGCCTGAGAAGGCGCGGCAGCATCCCCGCGACCAGGAACCTGAGTTGCGGGTCAACCTGTTGGCTCATCCCTTCGAGGTGCGCGGCCACCTGTGACAGGCTCTTGGTGTGCGCTGCTATCTGAGTCAGGGCCCTCTGCGAAACGTCCGCGGTGAGGTCGGTCGTTTCGGCCGAGGCGTGGGCGCCTGCGGGCTCGCCGGGGGTGAACAACCTGCCCCCGGCCGGAGTTGAGGTTGACTCGTCGCTGACCCGACGCTCCAAAATCGGCTCGAACTCGTCGAGGATGATGACGACCTGGGTGAGCATCGAGAGGGCGTCGAAAACGTCGCGCGCGCGGCCTTCGATGAGTTGCTGGCCCTGAACGAGCAGGTCGTTGGGCGACAGGTTGACGACAGGCGCCTGAGCGCTCAGCGCGGTCGCCTCAGCCAGAGTGGTCTTGCCCGTGCCGGGCGGGCCGTAAAAGATCACTGAGAAGACCGGGTTCGACGTGTTGCGGGCGGCGACGTAATTCCTCGGAAGCGAGGCCCGCATGACGTGTGCCCGCATCAGCTCGAGCGAAATCGGGATCGAGCAAAGTTTCTTGTAAACCTCTTCCTTGAGCCCGTAAAAGCCGTGCAGGCTGAAGCCGAAGTCGCTGTAAATCAAATTGTTCAGCGTCCGGTCAATGTGCGGCTTGTCGGGGCGGTAAACGTCGAAGTGCTTGAGGATGATGTTGTTGATGCGTGAGTTGAGCATCCGGACGATGCGGTCGAGCGCCAGCACCGCTATCGCCGACACCCAGACCGAGGGCTTGTTCGGGTGCGGAGAGTTCTCGAAGTTCCAGCCGATCATCTCCTTGCCCTTTTTGTTCGAGAGCGGGATCGGGTTGTCCTCGAAGATGTTCAGCATCCGTTTGACCATCGCCGGGTCAATCTCGAAATTCGTCTTCTGGAACAACTGCGCCAGGCAGCGCGTCATTTCACAGCCGATGGGGATAAGCCGGTAGCCGTGCTGCGACGAATGGAGCGGCCGCCTGGTCACGAGCCTGCCGTTCTCCGGCAGCGCGTCCCGCAGCAGTTGGCACGCGCGGTCGAGCAGCTCGCTGGGCTTCCAGTCCGTCATCGTCCCGTAAGCGGTCGCCGCGAAGACCAGCTCGCCCGCGTCGAACGCGCTCGCAGAAGGCGAGGTTGCCACGGCGAACTCACGGCGGATGACGGTCTTGATGTACTGCCTGATGGGGTTGGCGACGCGGTGAATGCGCTGCGCTATGTTCTCGGCTTTGGTTATCAGCTCCTCGAGAGTCCTGTCTAGGTTCTCGCCGATATTTCCGACGATCCTGATCACATCCCTGTTTTCCGTCACGGCGTCCTTGATCATCTGGAACGCTGTCAGGTGCGCGCTCTCGGTGCGGTGGAAGGTGTTTATGAACGCCCTTTCTTCCGGGCCGTCGGGGTCGTAGTCGGCCTTCAGGGCGGGCGTCCCGCCTGAATAGTCGTATGGGTTCTCATAACCCATCCTGAAGTTCGCGACCGCCTCCTGGGCTTTCTCCAAATGCTCCTGCGCCCTGCGAAGCGCCTTCGGCAGGTTTACTTTCAGGGAGTCGAGATAGTCTTCGACAGTTTTCAGAGTTATCAGCTCTTTCTGGCCGGTGTGCGGGCTATCAATGTCCGGCGGCAGTAGTTGGTTCGGCTGGCCGATGCCGAAATCTTTTTCTTCCGAGTTGAAGAAGTGGGCGATTTGGCCGGCGCGCGGGTTGGTGGAGATTTGGCAATCGAGCCACATCCGCTCCATCACGCGGTTCGCCCGCAGGCGCAGCGGGTGGGTCTCGTCCTTTCCGGCATCGCCCAAACTTTCCATCGCCGCTTTGAGTTCGCAGTAGCGTGTGTTCAGCCGTCGCACGCTCTCGAAAAAACTGGCCGTCCGCTTGATCGAGTCCTCGAAGGCGAATATCGCGCGGACGCACTCGCCGGTGACGAACGCCGAAGTCCTCCCGCCCGAGCCGGCGCGCGCCGCACCGACCGTCCAGTCAATCGTCCCGGCGACGTAGAGTTCGCGCACGATGCGGTAGTAACAGTACATCGTCGCCTCGCTGAAGACGGTGTTCGAGCGGCTGACGAGGGTTTGCATGGCGCGCGCCGCCATGAGGACGGAGACAGTCGGCTGCGCGTCGAACAGGCTCGACGGCAGGTCTTTTATGTCCGGGAAGAAACCATTGATTGAGAGGTTCAGCAGTCTCCTCTTCAGCTCCGGCGTCGCGTCGGTGTTGTTGTTGGCGTCGTCGTCAACGCTCAGATCCGCGTGGTTCTGGATTTTGGTGACGAGCGCGACCTCGACCTCGTTGCCGTTGCGGAGCCAGTCGTCCAGCCTGCAAACGTTTCGATCTTTTTCGGCTATCAGAATCTTCCTGCGCTTGTTAGGCACGCCGCGTTCTTTGGAGTATTCGATGGACTTAATGTTTCGCAGCGGGCGCAGGCTGCGCTCCCTCAGCTCTTTCGCGCGGTCGCGGAGCAGATTCAACTCGCGGAGGATTTCGAGGTCGTCGTGAAGAGTGTTCATGCCGGAGGCGTGAGCGCGGGTGGCCGGCTCGTCCTTTCATGCTTTGGTTGGGTAAAGCACTTACGCGCCGGTAGTCATTGCGCGCGTTCCTCTGTGGATAAGGTGAAGAGGCGGAATCGCAAGCGTAAGGAGCGTGCTTATAGTGAAGTAAAACTCTGCTCGATCTCTACACCGGCTTCTCTTCCATTTAACCTGGCCCAGGACGGCCTACCGCCAGGTTGCGAGGGGGCTGAATGATAACACCGGCCTCGCACGATTGACATACTTTTCTCGCCCATGGGACAACTTTTAAGCCTTCAACATCGCACGGATTAAAAGTTCAGCTCGAGGCCGAACTCGGAACAGTTCGGCTCAGTTCAAAGGCGCTCTAAATCTTCAGTTTTCGTTAAATCAAAAGTGAATGCCGGGGTTTCGACGAGATTCCGAGGCGCGCGCGTCTCAACTAATATCTTGACGATACCCGGTGGCGGGGATATCCTTCCAACCCTACAGACATACTCCCCGATAAAGGCTCGCACACCTACCGCACAGGAAAGAGGTAGAACACTATGTTTTTCCGTTCCGTCACCCAACGTGCACGTCTTGTCGGGTCAACACTGCTCCTCGCTCTGGCTTCGGCGCTTCCGGCGGCCGAAGTCGCGGCACAGAGCGTGACCTTCAGCGGGAGGCAGATTCCGACGGGCGGCCAGTACCATCTCACCGCGGACTTTAACGGCGACGGCCGCGCCGACATCGCCGCCGCCGGCCTCGACGTCGAAATCCTGCTCGGGCTGGGCAACGGCACGTTTCAGCCGAACGTGAAGTACCCCATCGGCACCAGCCTGAGCGGGATCACGAAGGGCGATTTTAACAACGACGCGAAACTCGACATCGCCGTCTCCATCACGGCCACGGTCGAGGTCGCGGTGCTGCTCGGGAACGGCGACGGCACCTTCAGCCAGGCGAACAGATTCCCGACGAACGCGACGGGCAGCCCCACATCGGTCGCCGCCGCCGACTTCAACCTCGACGGGCGGCTCGACCTGATTACGTCCGACCCGATCTACTGCCGCACCGCGCCGTGCTTCCTGACAAAGACGGCCACCGTGCTTCTCGGGAACGGCGACGGCACCTTCCAGACGCCCTGGCAGTTCGACACGGTGACTCCCGTGCATCAGTTCGAGGTGGGCGATTTCAACCGCGACGGCATGACCGACGTGATCGGCGCGGCCGCGTTCGGCAAGGTCTTGATCCTGCTCAGCAACGGGGACGGGACTTTCCGGCGGGCGCCGGACGTCCTCGTCGTGCAGAACGTTGACAACACGGACGTGGCCGTCAGCGATTACAACGGCGACGGGGCCTTGGATTTTGTAACCATCGCCGACGGCGAGAGCAGGTTTGGCGTGGCGCTGGGTAACGGCGACGGCACTTTCCGGCCCGTCACGGTCATCACGGACGCGCTGCACCAGCGAGGCTGGCGACTAGTCCCGGCCGACTTCAACCGCGACGGGCGGCTCGACGTCGGCATAGGCTTCGGCCACTGCTGCATAGACCGCGGCTCCGGCGCGTTCGGCCTGATGCTCGGCAACGGCGACGGCACGTTCCAAAACATCCTGCGCTACATCAGGCCCGAGAACGGCATCATCTCGCTCGCGGCGATTGACCCTGCGGTCGCCGACTTCAACGGCGACGGCAAACTCGACGTCGCGGCCCAGTTCCACAACGCGGTCGGGGGCAGCACGCGCGGGACGATCATCCTGACCAACACGAGCGGCGTCTCGCCGCGCTCGCCCGCCCTCGGGGCTTTCACCGCAGACCCACCGACGCTCGTCGGCGGGACGACGGGCGAGCTGAACCTCGCGCTCGCGTCCGGCTCGGTCGCGCCCACGGGTAACATCACTTTCACGCTCTCGAACAACAACCCTTCGGTCGCCTCCTTCCCGTTCCCGATGAGCTCGCCGCCGTTCGTGATGGTGCAGGGGATGACGAACCTACGGTTCAAGGTCAGCACCAACCACGTCTCGACGCCGCAGGACGTTTCCATCACCATTAGGAACGACAACCTCGGCAGCCGGACTCTGACTCTGAAGGTCGTGCCGCCGAGCACGCCGCTCGCCCTCGGTTCGCTGGAGATGCGCCCGTCGGGGATTTTCGGCGGTAACGACGGGAGCGGCGTCGTCACCCTGGAGACAGGGCACCTCGCGCCGCCGGGCGGCGCCCTCGTCACGCTCACGAACGACAACCCAGGCCTGATTACGTACATGCCTCCGAGCGTGACGATACCCGCGGGGCAGACCACCGCGGGCTTCCCCGTCCATACGTGGACGACGGGGACGGCCACGCCCGTAAACTTCACTGCGAGCTACGGCGGCGTGACCAAGACGGGCGTGATGACCGTCCACCCGCCGTCGCAGCCCGTCCCAATCTCCTCGGTCACGCTCTCGCCGTCATCAATCGTCGGCGGCAGCGCCCCGGCCGCGCGCCTGACCGTCACGCTCGCGTCGAACGCGCCGCCGGAGGGCGCGACGATAATGCTCGTGAGCAGCCGCCCCGACGTGGTCGCGCTCCCGCGCTCCGTCCGCATCCACATCTCGACTCAGTCGAGCGCGTCCCTCGATGTCGTCACCAGCCCCGTCTCGGCCCCCACCGAAGTGACCGTCACGGCGTACTTCGGCGACTCGGTGCGGAGCGCGACACTCACCGTCACGCCGCCGCCGGAGAACACCCCCGTTCTGTCCTCGCTGACTTTGAGCCCGGCGAGCGTCGCGGGCGGGACGGCCTCGCGTGGGACGGTCACAATCAGCGCGGCTTCGCCGTCTTCGACGACCGTCTCTTTGTCGAGTTCGAGTGCGCCCGTCGTGACCGTCCCGACGAGCGTGACGATCCCTGCGGGAGCGACGAGCGCCAGCTTCACCGTCAACACGACCTCGGTCTCCTCGTCGTTCGACGCGACGATCACGGCCTCGCTGAATGGGTTATCGCGCTCGGCCGTCCTGAGCGTCACGCCGGCCACCGACACGGTTGCGATCCAGCGCGCCGAGTACGAATCTTCAAAACGGGCGCTGCGCGTCGAGGCCACTAGCACACGCACGAACGCCACGATGAAGGTCTTTGTCACGTCAACAGGGCAGGTCATCGGGACGCTCGCAAACAACGGCGGCGGGAAGTACAGCGCCTCGCTCAACTGGTCTGTGAACCCGCAGAACGTCACCGTCCGCAGCAGCTTCGGCGGCTCGGCGTCGAGGTCTGTCGTGTTGAAGTAGCGGGGCGTTCGGTTTACCGCCACACGCCCCGGGCACAAAAGCAGGAGCGGGCGCGGGCTTTAAACCTCCCTGTGTAAAGCCCGCGCCCGCTCCTGCTTTTGTATCCGGGGCGTGTGGCGGTAAACCGAACGCCCCGTTACTTCAACACGACAGACCTCGACGCCGAGCCGCC
>DASPKR010000348.1:0-3229 GCA_035627975.1 Pyrinomonadaceae bacterium
CTTCGGAGCATGCGGGGGCTGCGGTCGGGGATGGTCATCCAGATTCTTCGCACCGTGCCGCTGGAGCCCGAGACTTCGGCGAGCACGCGGCTCTCGCCCGCCCTGATGGGGACAGTGGGCGAGCCCTTGCGGCCCGCGTTCGCCTGCCCGCCTTTGCCCTTCTCGCCGCGCTGGTTCTCGCTGCTCGCCCAGCGGGTCTCGACCCCCTCCGGCATCTCGAAGAGCGACTGCGCCGCGGCCGACTGCGTGAGCGCCGGCGCGAGCAGCGCCGCCGCCGCGAACGTCCTGAAGTTCCGTGACATCATTCCCCTCCGCGCCTCCGTCTAGCTGCAATTCGTGAGCGGGTTCGAGCAGAGCGTGTCGGTAGTGGCCCAGCCGCGCACGCCCTTGTGCTCGACCTGGAGCCACTTGCCGCGGCAGCCCAGCACCTTCGCGCCGCCCACGTCCACCTTCATGCGCGCGAGCACCTTGCTCCCGGCCGAGGGCTGCGCGTGGAGCTTCGTCCCGCCCTCGACCCATCCGACGCCGTCAACGCCGAGCAGCGGGCCGTAAACCCAGCCCGCGCCCTTGAAGCGGACGATCTCCTCATCGCCGCCGACTTCGACGGCCCTGTCAATCCGCACCCACCCGCCGCTCGCCCCCGAGATGTGGACGACGATGCCGCCGTTAGTCTCGTTCGGCAGGTTGCCGATGACTTTGGAAGTCTTGCCCGGCGCGGCGCGGACGTTCGTGCCCGCGGGGTCTTGGTCAATCACGTAAGCCTCGGCGTCGCAGGGCGCGACGGCCGCCGCGCCGGGCTGAGAAGCGCGGGCCGCCGAGAAGACGAGCGCGCACACGCACAGGGCGAGCGGGGCGTAGGGCTTGGCAGAGCGCAACCGGGGTGCCTCCCGTCGTAGGGTTGTAATGATGAAGGCCCGGCTAGACTGACACCGCTGCGGCGTCTCCGTCAACAACAAATTGTACGAGGGCTTCAGGCGGCGTTGGCGGGGTTGTGCGAGACGGAGTGTCGGATTGTGTTCTTGCCGAGGCGCTTGGCCGAGTACATCAGGCCGTCGGCGGCGCGCAGCATCTCGTCAACCGAGCGGGGCGGCTCCTCCCATGTGACGACGCCGATGCTGAGGGTGACGGGCCAGCCCTCGCGCCGCGCGGCCTCCAACAGCCTGCGCCGCACACGGCGTATGACGACCTGCGCGGCCGCCTGCCCCGTCTCCGGCATGAGCACCGCGAACTCGTCGCCGCCGAGCCGCGCCACGGTGTCAACGGCGCGCACGTTCGCGCGCAGGCCGTCGGCGATTGTCTTGAGCAGCCGGTCGCCCGCGCTGTGGCCGTGCCGGTCGTTGACGAGCTTGAAGTCGTCAACGTCCATGTATGCGACGCTGAACGGGTGTGCGTGGCGGCGCGCGCGGTTTATCTCGCCCTCGGCGAGCTCGTTGAAGTAGCGCCAGTTGACCGCGCCGGTGAGGTAGTCGGTGCGTGCCAGCTCGCGCTCGTGCGCGTGAGAATCGCGGAAGGCCGCGACGATGTGCGCCAGCACGAACATGAAGCCGAGGCGCACGGCGACGTTCCAGTAGGCTATGAAGGGGTGCGCAAAGTGGCCGCTGGTGGCGTAGGCGACGGCGAGCCAAAGCAGGCCGCTCGCGCCGCAGACGGCGAAGGCCGCGCGCCGGCCCGCGTACCACGCGGCGAGTATGACGGGCGCCGTGTGGAAGAGCAGGAACGAAACCTCCGGGCCGTTGAGGAAGTCAACGACGCCGAGCAGCAGTACGAGCAGCAGCCCGAGGATTATTATGGTTTGCCGGGAAAAACTCCCCATGAAATCGGTCAGTCTCATAGCACGGTGGCCTCTCGCGAGGGCGGGGACGGCCGAGGGTTTGATTAGCGTGAGGGGTGTTGGCGTTGCTTTAACAGCGGCGGCCGAAAGCGTTTCTTCCGCGGCGAAGTCGCGGCGTGCTAGACTTCGCGCTGCTTTATGAGCACCTTCGGCAAGGCCCTGACGTGAAGCTCTGCCCCGCATGCAACGGCACGTTCGACGACGCGGCGACCTTCTGCCCGCGCGACGGCGAGGTCTTGCAGGAGTCGCCCGAGTCAATCGTCGGCCGCGTCATTGACGGCAAATACCAGGTCGAGGGCTTCATCGCGCAGGGCGGCATGGGCGCCGTCTATCGCGCGCGCCACATACTGCTCGGCGACAGCGTCGTGATTAAGACGCTCAGGCCCGAGATGAGAACGAACGCCGAGTGGCTCAAGCGCTTCCAGCGCGAGGGCAAGGCCGCGCGCGCCTTCCGGCACCCGAACTCCGTCACGGTCTATGACCTCTCGGCCGGCGGCGACGGCCTCATCTACATGGTGATGGAGTACGTCGAGGGCCACACGCTCGACGAGGAGCTGAAGCGGCGCGGGCGGTTCACGCCGTCGGAGGCGGTCGAGGTGCTCGCCCCCGTAGCCGCCGTGCTCGACGCCGCGCACGCGCGAGGCGTAGTCCACAGAGACTTGAAGCCCGAGAACGTTATGCTCGGCCGCGCCGACGACGGCTCGACCGTCGTCAAGGTGCTCGACCTGGGCATAGCGAAGATAGTGGGCGGGGAGGGCCCGCACGCCGCGAGCGCCACGTCGCTGACGGTCGCAGGCCAGATACTCGGCACGCCTTACTACATGTCGCCCGAGCAGTGGGGCGAGCTGCCGCGCGACGGCAACCCCGAAGTTGACGGGCGCTCCGACATCTACTCGCTCGGCGTGATCTTCTTCGAGTTGATAGCGGGCCGAAAGCCGCTGGGCGGTCGCACGCTCTCCGAGCTTAGGCAGAAGCACGTCGCGGCGCCGCTGCCGCTGCTGCACGAAGTCGCGGAGGGCGTTTCGGAGCAGTTCGGCCGCGCCGTCGCGCGCGCGATGGCGAAGGACAGGGGCGACCGACCGCCGACGGCCGGCGCCCTCATCAATGAGCTTCGGGACGCGCTCCGCTCTGCGTCGCGCGTGACAGGCGCCAACGCGCTCGAAGCGGCAACGTCGCAGCGGCACGGAGCCGAAGGCGGCGTCGAGACGGAGCAGGCTAACGCCTACTTGACCTCGAACGCGCTCGACACTAGCCGCGCCGACACCGTCCTTACCTCCGAGCGCGAGGGGCTACAAGTTTTCGCGCCCGAGACCTCCGCGCAGAGCCCGCGCCCCACGGTGGGCGGCAACGCCGTCGCTCGGCGCCCCGCGCCCGAGACGGTCGCCGTCGCTTCTTCGG
>DASPKR010000349.1:0-8001 GCA_035627975.1 Pyrinomonadaceae bacterium
GAGCGCGACCGGCGCGGTGAAGCCCTTGCCCTTCAGCTCCGTGGCGGCGTGCTCGGTGGTGACGATGGGCAAATCCTTCTGCAACTTCTCCTCGGCGACGCGGTCGAAGTGGTCGCCGTGGTAGTGCGAGAGGACGCAGAAGTCGAGCGGCGGCAGCTCGTCGATCTCCAGGGCCGGGTTGGTGAGCCTCTGGGCCGTCAGCCCGTAGCCGAGGTGCACGTGGTCGCCGGCGTGCAGGAAGTTCGGGTCGGTGAGGATGGTGAAGCCGGCATAGCGCAGTATCACGGTCGCGGTGCCGACGAAGAAGATCGAGCCCTTCGAGAAGTCCGGGGCGGCGCCCCCGCCCGACTCTAGGCGTAGCTGCGCGGAGTTCGGCATTCAGGAATCCCCCTTGCTCGCTGGCGTTCGTCTTGCCGGCAATTATAGGCGCGCCCCGCCCGAGCGCCTGTCCTATTTCATACACAAAGCTGTCGCGCGGCCGTTGCCTTCGCGGCGCGCCCGCACGTATCATCGGCGCGCCTCGCCGCCCTCGCTTTTCCCAACCTCACGCGAAGGAGGATTAAGAGATGAACGCACGACAGCTTCAGAGGCGGAAAGAGATAACAGAGCGGCTCTGGGCCGTGGAGGACGCCGCGACGCGGCAGCACGCCCCCGAGGTTCTGGCCGCGGCCGAGCGAGCAGTCGGCGAGTTGGAGGAGTTGGTGCGCGGCCTCGGCGGCGACGCCGACCCGCTCGAAGCCGGGCGCACGCGCCGTTACGCGGCCGACGCCTGCTTCACCTGGGCGGCGAACACGAACGCCGAGCTGCTCGAGCGCGCCCACCAGATGTACCTTGCGGCCGAGCCTTTCGTGGAAGCCGGCGGCGACCCGACGGAGATTGCCAAGCTCAACTTCAACCTCGCGAACACGCTCCGCCTGCTCTGCCGCAGCGCCGACCGCCCGGTGATGGAGGAAGTGAAGCGGCGCTACTACCGCTCGCTCCAGCTCTTCCGCACGGCACTCCCCTCGGTCGTCCCGCAGGTAGAGGAGGCATTACAGCATACCGAGGGGGCGCTGCGCGCCCTCTTGATGATGAGTTCTTTACAGGAGGGGCAGGAGCGCACGCGCGCCCTGATGGAGAAGCTAAAGACGGCCGCGCCCGACGACACGGAGGTGGATCGCGAGGTCGAGCGCGAGCTCGAGGCGCTCAAGAGTTCGGCGCACAGCCCCGCGGCGCAGTTGCAGGAGATGAGCGCGCTGCTCGACCAAATCATGCCGACGATGAAGGCCGGCGCCGCGCCCGAAGAGGCCGCCCGGTTCGAGCAGCAGACGCGCGGCGAGCTCGACAGGCTCTTCGAGGAGATAGACCCGGAGGCCCGCCGCGAGGCCGAGGAGACCGACGAGCTTTTCAGCTACGCCGTCAAGGTGCTCACGGAGCAGGCCGAGCGCGACGGCGTCCCGAAGGAGAGGCTTGAGTCGGGCCTCGACGTGCTCGAACAGTTCCGCCACCTCGCCGTGCAGTCGCCGAAGACGCCCGAGGGGATGACGGCCAACGTCGAGCAGATGCGGGGCGTGATCTCGCGGTTCAAGCACATCTACGCCGGGCAGGGCGTCGAGGGCGCGAAGCCCGAGACGCGCGCCGGCGCGCTCGTCGAGCACATGCAAAACCTACAGGGCTTCGTCTTCGACCAGATGAACCAGCGCCTCGGCGAGACCGAGCAGAAGACGTTCTTCGACTTCCCGCGGCGGCTGGCCGAGACGCGCCGCGCGCTCACCGAGGCGGCCGACGACGAGGCGGCCACGCTCCGCGTCGAGCACGACCGCCTGCGCCCGCTCGCGCTCGCCATACGCCGCGCGGGGCTGCGCCGTCACCTCACGCTCGCCACACCGTTCTGGGGCTGGCAGAAGGTTGACGCTAACCCCAACTTCGTCTTCTACGCCGGCGGCGCGGAGCTGAAGCGTCTGGTCGGGGAGGCGTGCCGCGCGCGCACTCTGGAGCTTTCGGAGAAGTCGAAGGGCTGGGGCGCGGGGCAGGTTCGCTGGAACCAGTTGAGGGAGAGCGCCGTCGGCGTCTTCGACCTGACGACGAAGGGAGGCGAGCTCGCATCGGTCTGCCACGCGCTCGGCGGCGCGCTCGCGCTCGGCATCTACCCCGTGGTCGTGACGGCGCCGGGCTCCCACCTGCCCTTCGACATAGACCTGCCGCCGGTGGAGTTCCCGGAGGGCGCGGGCGCCGCCGAGACTCTTGGCCGCGCGATAGACGCGGCGCTCTACGGCACGCACCCCACCGCGGGCGCAAGCTCCGTGGACGAGACGGCGCGGCGCGTGCTCGCCATGTCGGACGGCGACGACGCGCCGACGCGGGTGCTCAAGAAGAGGCTCGAAGGGCGCACGGGGCTCGACCCCGTAGAGGCCGCGGAGGTCTTGGGCTCGCTCGTCGCCGTGAACGGGCGCGGGCGCGCGGCGCTCGTCCTGCCGCTCTGGCCCGGCTTCTACCCCGAGGAGAAGGGGCGCAGGCTCTTCCACGTGATGCCTTTCAGCCGGGAGTGGTCGAACCGCTCGCGCGACGTTGTGAGGAAGGCGTGCGGGCGGCGGGCGAAGTACCGTCGCGGCGACGAGACGGAGGAGCAGCAGATAATCCACTCCATCTGGGAGGAGATTTGCCGCGCCACGCACGTACTGGTTGACCTTACGGGGCTGAACCCGAACGTCTGTCTGGAACTGGGGCTGGCGCAGGCGCTCGGCCGCCCGACGCTGCTCGTCGCGCAGGAGCAGGCCGGCACGGTCGAGGCGCTCTTCCCCGAAATCTCCAAGCTCCAAGTCAAGCACTACAAGGACGGCGACGGCGGCGCCTCCCTCGCCGCCCACGTCGAGGCGTTCCTCCGTCAGTAAGATTAGCCACGGAGGCACGGAGGAGAAGGCAGAAGGCAGCCGATGAAGTTAGCGCCGGCTGCCTTCTGCTTTCTGCCTTCATCCTTTTCTCCGTGCCTTCGTGGCTAAACCCTGCTTTTGCCCTCACGCCCCTCGGTCGTTTATGCTTGGCGGCAGCCAACCCCCCGGCGCGCGCGGCGCATCCGAACCGCACTTGACTCCCCCTTCAGTTAACTCTGGGAAGACTGGTGAAAGGCTCTATGACAAGGAATCATCTCGCCGGCGCTCTTGCGCTCGTGCTAGCTCTCTCGGCCTACTCGACGGCCGCCGCGCAGACGCGGCGCGGCAACCCGGCCGCGCCAAGGCCGCAGCAGCCGCGCGCCGTGCCGCTGCCCGCCTCCGACGCCGTGCTCGCGGCCGACCTGCGCAGGCTCTTCAACGAGGCGATCCCGCGCGCGCTCGGCGACGACAAGGCCCGCATAGCCGAGGTCAACGCCGACGTGGAGCAGTTCAAGGCGCGCACTGGGATTGACGCGCGCGCCTTCGACACGCTGGCCGTCGGCGCCCGCGTCGTCAGGCTCGAATCCGGCGCGACGAAGTTTGACCACCTCGTCGCGATAGCGCGCGGCACCTTCCGCCCCGACGCAATAGTCGCCGCCGGCCGTCTCGCCGCGAAGGGGGCGCACCGCGAAGAGAAGTACGGCGGCAAGACCATCCACGTCTTCGGCGTCAACGACCAGTTGAAGCTGTTCGGGCTTTTGAAGATGAAGGTCGGCGTGCTCGCGATGGCCGTGCTTGAGCCCGACACGCTGGCCGTCGGCGAGCCCGAGGCCGTGCGCGCCGCCGTGGACGCTCAGGCCGGGCGCGGGCGCGTGGACGCCGCGCTGATGAGCTCACTGAAGGGCGGCGAGGTCATAGCCTTCGCGGCCAACGTGCCGGCGTCGGCCTTCGCGGGCGTGGACGTGGGGCTGCCGGAGGTGAACAAGAGCATCGCCGCGGTGCGCGGCCTCTACGGCTCGCTCGGCACCACGCCCGCGGGCTTCCACATGACGACCGTGCTGCGCACTACGAGCGCGGCCGACGCGCGCCAGCTCGGCAACACGATTGACGCAGTCAGGCAGATAGCGCCGGGCCTGATCTCTATGGCGGGCGAGCGCGCTCGCTTCGCGAAGGCCGCCGTTGACAGCCTCAAGATCACGCCGCAGGGCAACGAAGTCCAGCTCCGCATGGAGTTGGCTCAGGGCGACGTTGCGACGCTGCTGCGCTCGCTCTAAACAGGTAGTAAAGACGGGAAGGGGGACGACGGTCGTGCTGAGCGTCGTCCCCCTTCCCCTTTATCTTCCGCCCTACTCGCCCGCGGGCGCGGGCACGTTTATCGGCGGCATGCGCGGGACGGCCGAGGGCGCCTCGGTCTCTTCGAGCTTGGCGAGCGCCTCGGATTTCAACTCGACCTCGCCCTCCTGCTCGAGACGGCGGCGGACGGACGTGATGAACTCGTCGAAGACCTGGCTGCGCCGCGTGTTCAGGGCCGACTCGATGAGCGAGGTGCGCTGCTCGCCGAATTTGGCGAGGTCTGCGTCCTCGCGCTTCGTCGCGCCCACGACGACCCAGTTGTCGCCGACCTTCACCGGCGTCTTCGTCGTCTCGCCGGCCTTCAAGGCGAAGACGGCCGCGTCGAGCGCGGGGTCAGCGCCGGCCTTGCCCAGCGGGCGGCCGAGGCGGTAGCCCTCCTCGGTCTCGGCCGTCAGGCCCAGCCGCTCGGCCGCGGCCTTCAGGGCGTCGGCGCTTCCCGCCGCGGAGGCGAGTTCGCGCGCCGCCTGTTCGAGCTGCTGCTTGGCGCGCTCGTTCTTGAAGGCTTCGGCGACCCTGTCTTTAACCTCGTCAAGCTCGGGTATGCGCGGCTCTCGCTTCTCGACTAGCGAGGGGACGGCGAAGCCGTTCGGGATGGCTAGCTGGTCGCCCATCTGGCCCGGCTCTTCGAGCGCCTTGATGGCGTCGTGGAACTGCTGGTTGTTGCCGATGTCGGGAACCACGTCGTCGGGCTTGACGAAGGGCGTGACCTTTATCATCTCTGCGGGGCTCATGTTGGCCTCGGCGGCGAACTCGCGCGCGACCGCCTCGAAGTCCTTCGTGGCCTTCAGGCGCTCGGCGGCGCGGCGCGCTATCTGCTGCGCGGCGGCGTAGGAGCGGCGGTTGCGGGCCGAGACGAGCAGCTCGTTTTTGGCCTCCTCGAACGTCTTAGGGATCGAGGGGCCGCGGCGGAAAATGTAGTAAGCGTTGCCGGTCTTTAAGGGGTCGCCGATCTGCCCCTCCTTCCAGTCGAAGACGTTCTGGACGAGCGCCTGCGCGTCGCCGGGCGCCCCGGGCTTGCGGTTCGGGTTGCGCCTGACCGGGTTGGGGAGCCAGCCGCCCTTCTGCGCAGTCGCGGGGTCTTCCGAGTTGCCGCGCGCGGCCTCGGCGAAGGCCTCCTCTTCGGCGGTGAGGTCGTCCTTGCGTATCCGCGCGACGAGGGCGCTCGCCTTGCCGAGCACCTCCTGATCCAGCTCAGGGCGCGCAACCTTCATCACTATCTGCTGGACGCGAACGCCCGACATCTTGTTCTCGGGCTTGAGCTGCTCGTACTCCCTGCGCAGGTCTTCGTCGGGGATTTGCAGCTTCTCGCCGACCTTCTCCTGGCTGATGAAGAGGTAGCGAACCTTCCTCTGCGGCTCGAGGAAGCGGTAGTCGGTCTTGTGCTCCTCGAAGAACTGGCGAAGCTCCTCGTCGGACGGCGTTATCTTCTTCGCCACGTCGGCCGGCGTGACGGGAACATAGACGAGGTCGAACGAAGTGTTCTCGCGGACGTAGTCGCGTTTCACGTCCTCCTCGGAGACCTGCACGCCCGCCGTGACGAAGGCGCGAAGGCGGTCGGCCGCGAGGCTCTCGCGCACGCTCTGCTCGTAGAGCGAGACGCCCCCGTAGTTGCGCACGACGAAGTCCTTGTAGCGCTTGAGGTCGAACTTGTTCGCGGCGTCGCTGAAGAGGCGCGTGATGGTCTCGCGCACCTCCTGCTCGGAGGGCAGGAGGCCGCGGCGCTCGGCCTCCTGGACGGCGATGCGGTTGTTGACGGTCTGGTCGAGCAGGCGCTCGGGCGTCAGGCCCAGCTGCGCCAGCGTTATCTGCCCGCCGAAGCGCGAGTACTGATCCTCCTGCATCTTCTTGTAGAGCGAGTAGTCTGCCACCGTCACGTCGTCGCCGCGGACGCGCGCGAGCACCTCCCTGCTCCTGAACGGGTTGGCGGTCGCGACGCCCGCACGGTTATAGACGCCCGCGACGACCATGCCTATCACGAGCAGCGCCGCGAAGAAGATTATGACCCAGTTGCGCGTGCGCTCTAGGCGGGTGAAGAATTTGAGCATTGCCGTTGACCTTCCCTTAACAGCCTCTGTTTGTCCGGGGTTTTTTGACTGACGAAAGCGCCGGGAGGCGCGCGCAGGCCCGAAGGCGTGCCGCCGCGCGCTCCCCGCAAAACGCGGATTGTAGCGCGCCCGGCTCGCGCCGCGCAAACGCGACGGCCGGCGCGCTCCGCCCCCTAACTCCCGCCCGCCGTCTTGTGCTATAAACTCCTCAACTATGGATTTCCTATATGCGACGTGGGCTGGTTACCCGGTCTGGGCTTGGGGGGGGTTCGCCGTCTTCATCCTGCTGATGCTGGCGCTCGACCTCGGCGTCTTGAACCGCAAGGCGCACGCCATCACCTACCGCGAGGCTGCGACGTGGAGCGTCGTGTGGGTGACGCTCGCGCTCGTCTTCGCCGGCCTCGTCTTCTGGCGCGAGGGGCGCATCACGGGCGTCGAGTTCTTCACGGGCTACATCATCGAGCTGTCGCTCTCCGTTGACAACCTCTTCGTCTTCCTGCTCATATTCGGCTACTTCAAGGTCCCGGCGAAGTACCAGCACCGCGTGCTCTTCTGGGGCGTGATGGGCGCGCTCATTATGAGGATGACGATGATCGCGCTCGGCGCGGCCCTCATCGAGCGCTTCCACTGGATCATCTACGTCTTCGGCGTCTTCCTAATCTACACGGGCATCAAGATGATGCGGCAGGGCGAGACGGAGGTTCACCCGGAGGACAACCCCGTGGTGAGGTTCGTCACGCGCTTCGTCCCGATGACGCGCCACTACGACGGCGAGAAGTTCTTCACGGAGGTCAACGGCCGGCGCATGGGGACGCTCATGCTGCTCGTGCTCATCACGGTGGAGGTGACAGACCTGGTCTTCGCCGTTGACTCCATCCCGGCCATATTCGGCATCACCACGAACACCTTCATAGTCTATACGTCTAACGTCTTCGCCATACTCGGCCTGCGCTCGCTCTACTTCCTGCTCGCCGGCGTCGTCGAGAAGTTCCACTACCTGAAGATCGGGCTCTCCATCGTTCTGGCCTTCGTCGGCGTAAAGATGCTGACCGAGGGGTTCATCAAGGAGTCGCTGGGCCTGAGCAAGGAGACGATCATCGTGGCCTCGCTCGGCGTGGTCGGCGCCGTACTGCTCTCCTCGGTCGCCGCCTCGCTCATCTGGCCGAAGGAGGCCGAGACGCACATCGAGGTCGAGTTGCCCGAGGGCTTCAACTCCCCCTTCGACGATGACCAGGGCCGCCTCGGCGGCGACGAGAGCGGCCTGCCCGAAAGACGTTAAGAAGGGGCCAGGGGCTAGAGGCCGGGGGCGCTAGTTAAGAAGTCAGTTATTAACTAGCGCCCCCGGCCTCTAGCCCGGCCTCTTTTCCCTTGCTTTTTACCCTCCCGCCTTGTTAAGTTTTTTGTGTGGCCTTGATGCGGCCACGCCACGCGCCCCCGGGCCAGCCGGCCCGGCCCTCAGCCGCCCCGTCACTATTGCCAGCCAGCGTCTTATGGGAACCAGAGTCAGCCGCTTCGACGTAGAGTGGTGGATAGTCCCCAAGCGGCTCATCTACATCGTCATACTGCTCGCCTTCTTCTCGCTGCTCGCGGGCGGGGCGGGCGTCTATGTCTGGGTCTATGGCAACCCCTTCCGGGGCGTCGCCGCCGACGCGGGCAAGCCCTCGGGAGCGCGCTTCGTCTCGCTCGAAGGGGGCGTCCGCGTCGTGCGCGCCGACACGCGCGAGGTTTTGATGGCCCGCGCCGACACGCGCCTG
>DASPKR010000350.1:0-3165 GCA_035627975.1 Pyrinomonadaceae bacterium
CGCTTTTACGAATTTACTCAGAGCGGCTGCGGTCGGCGCCATCTTCTCACTCTTAATACTCGCGAACGCATCGGCGGCGGGATGCGCGTTTCGAACCGCACGCGACAAGACGAGGGGCCGGCCGAGGCTTCAGTTAGCCTCGGCCGGCCCCTCGTCTTGTCGCGTGCTGTTCGAGACGCGTATCCTGCCGCCGATGCGTTCGCGAGTATTAAGAGCGAGAAGATAGCGCCGACCGCAGCCGCTCTGAGTAAACGCATAAAAGCGTGCCTCCGATAAATTTTCGCGCGTGCCTTTTCTGACCGCGCCGCTCCGAACACTAACGCTCGGCGGCGCGCGCGAATGAGTCACGGCGGCCGTCCCGGCGCCCCGGCCGAAAATCGCGCCCTACTGCCGCGCGGGCGCGCCGTTTTTACAAAACTTTGAGAAAATCCGGCCCCGCGTGGCAAAGCGGCGGCTCAGAATTTCATCTTTAGCGTGTTAAACTTTTAGCTTCAGCCCGGCGCCAAACAGCGCGGCCCAAGGTTTAGTCGTCATGCCAGCTCGTTATAAAGCTCTTTCCTCCCCGAGGTGTATTCGCGCGCTCGCGGCCGTCGCGTGCGCGGCCCTCGCGGCCCTGTCGCTCGCGGCCTGTAAAAGTGACTACCCGGCCGCCGGCCAGCAGAGGCCCGCGGGCGAGGGGCGCGGCGGGGGGGGCGAGGCGAGGCAGGTGAGGGTCGCGCGCGTCGAGCAGATGCCCGTGGGCGCGAGCGTGACGGTGACGGGGACGCTCGCGGCGAAGGACGAGGCGACGCTGAGCGTCAAGGTGCCGGGGCGCCTGAGCGCTATCACAGTTGACCTGGGGAGCGTCGTGCGGCGCGGGCAGGTCGTCGCGCAGATAGAGCAGCAGGACTACCGCCTGCGCGTGCAGCAGGCCGAGGCCGCCTTGCAGCAGGCGCGCGCGCGCATCGGGCTCGCCAACGGCACGGGCAGCGACCGCGCCGACGTCGAGAACACCGGGGCCGTCAGGCAGGCCCGCGCGGTACTGGACGAAGCGCGCCAGAACCGACAGCGCGTCGCGACGCTGGTCGAGCAGGGCATAGTCGCGCGCGCGGAGTTCGAGGCCGCCGACTCGGCCTTCAAGGTCGCGCAGAGCCGCTACCAGGACGCCGTGGAGGAGATTCGCAACCGCGAGGCCCTCGTCGCACAGCGCCGCACTGAGCTTAATCTCGCGCGCCAGGCGCTCGCCGACACCGTCGTCTCGGCTTCTTTCGACGGCATTGTGCAGGAGCGGCAGGCGAGCGTGGGCGAGTACCTGAACGCGGGCGCGCCGGTGGTGACGGTCGTGCGCGTCAACCCGCTGCGCTTCCGCGCCGAGGTGCCCGAGCGCGACGCGACGAGCGTCCGGCAGGGCCAGCTCATACGCGTCACGGTCGAGGGCGACCCCGGCCTCTACGTCGGGCGCGTCGTGCGCCTGAGCCCGACCATCAACCAGCAGAACCGCGTGCTCATCGTCGAGGCGGAGATAAGCAACACGGGGACGCTCAGGCCCGGCGGCTTCGCCCGCGCCGAGATCGTCACCGACAGCGCGAGCATGGCCGTCACCGTGCCCGCGAGCTCACTTGTGACCTTCGCGGGCATCGAGAAGGTCGTCGTCGTCAACAACGGCAAGGCACAGGAGAAGCCCGTCACGACGGGCCGTCGCTCGGAGACCTGGGTCGAGGTGCTCTCGGGCGTCAACGTCGGCGACCCCGTCGTGCTGGAGCCCGGCAACCTCCAGTCGGGCATGCCCGTCAACGTCGTCGAATAACAGTCCAGATGTTAGTCAGAGCGTCGAGCGTCGTGTTGGTCTTCGCGCTGCTGTGCGGGCTTTGCCTGCCGGCCGCGAAGGTGCGCGCGCAGGCGCAGGGCGCGGCGAAGGCGGACGGCGCTTACGCGGAGAAGATTCGCGCCTTCGAGGAGTTCGTGCGCGCCGAGATGGAGCGCGACCGCATACCCGGCATGACCGTCGGCTTCTCCCGCGGCGACTTCACGTGGGTGAAGGGCTTCGGCTACGCAGACCTCGAAAACAAGACGCCCGCGCACGCCGACTCGGCCTACCGCCTCGCGTCCATCACGAAGTCCATGACGGGCGCGGCCGTCGTGCAGCTCGCCGAGCGCGGGAAGCTCGACCTCGACGGCGAAATCCAGACCTACGTCCCGGACTACCCGAAGCAGAAGTGGCCCGTCACGGTCCGCCAGCTCCTGACCCACACGGGCGGCGGTCAGACCGGCTCCGGCCTCGGCACCGAGCGGGTGACGACGAAAGAGATCGTGGCCCGAATCTCGAAGTACCCCATCGAGATAGAGCCCGGCACCAGGTACGACTACCAGACGAGCGGCTACAACCTGCTCGGCGCCGCGATCGAGCAGGTGTCGGGCCAGACGCTCGAGGCGTACATGCGCGAGAACCTCTGGCTCCCGCTTGGCATGAAGGATACGCGCATGGACAACGTGCGCGACCTCGTGCCGAACCGGGTACGCGGCTACGACCTCGCCGATGGCGAGGTGAAGAACGCCCCCTTCGTGGACGTGAGCTCGCGCTTCGGCGGCGGTGGGGCGACCGGCACGGTGCCGGACCTGCTGCGCTGGGCGCGCGGCATCCTCTCGGGGAAGGTGCTCTCTCCGAAATGGGCCGAGGTGATGCTGACGCCCGTCTCGACCAAGGCCGGGCGCTGGGTAGGGCTGGGCGACGGCGCCGACTACTACACGCTGGGGTGGATAGTTAAGCCCATCACCGGCAGCTTCTCGATACGTAACGAGGGCAGCCAGAAGGGGACGGCCACGGCCGTCATCTACTTCCCCGAGAAGAACCTCGCCATCGCGGCGGCCGCCAACCTTGAGTTCGCGGACACATACAAGTACATCAGCCGCCTCTACGAGCTGGTCACGGGCGACGAGTGGGAAGTGCGCGCCTTCACGCGCGAGAAGCGCGACGCGCCGCTGGCGCGCGCCATCGACGGCGCCTTCAACTACGGCTCGATCTACTTCGAGCAGCACCACCGCCCGATGGCGGCCGCCCCCAAGGAGTTGGCCGACGCCTTCGCCTACTTCAACTCGGCCGCGAGCCGCGAGGCCCTCGCCGCCGACGCGCGGAAGGCCGCCGGGATGATACGCGACGGGCGGCACCCCGCGGGCGGCAACAGCTTC
>DASPKR010000351.1:0-14822 GCA_035627975.1 Pyrinomonadaceae bacterium
CGCGTCGAGCTCTGCGCGGCACTCGCGGCAGGAGGGCAGGTGCGCGCCGAGCGCGCGGGCCTCCTCCGCGTCGAGCGCGCCCGCGGCTTCGAGCGCCAGCAACTCTTTGTAATCTTCGTGCCGCATCTAGACCTTAAAAACTCCCCGCCCCTTAGACTCCCTGCGCGCCGAGCCTGTCGCGCAGCAGCTCGCTCAATTTTCTAAGCCCCGCCCTCGTCCTCGTCTTCACGGTGCCAAGCGGCTGCCCCGTCCTCGCGGCAATCTCCGACTGCGACATGCCGTCCAGGTAGGCCAGCAGCAGCGCCCTCCGTTGCTCTTCAGGCAACTCCGCGAGAGCGCGCCTCACTATCTCGGCCTGCTCGGAGCGCGCGGCCGCGTCGTCCGCCGTCTCCGCGGTCGCGGCTTCGGGCCGGGCCTCTTCGGCAGAGCGCTGCGCCGCGCGCTCGCGCGACTCGACGGCGCGGAGCCTGTCAATGGCGCGGCTGCGCGCGAGCGTGACGAGCCATGTGAAGGGGCGCCCGCGCGCGGGATCGAACTGACCGGCCTGCCGCCAGACCTGTATAAAGACCTCCTGCAGAACGTCTTCGGCCTCGGCGCGGCTGCGTAATATACGGAGCAGCAGCCCGAGCAGGATGGGGCTGTAACGGTCGTACAGGGCGGCGAACGCCGCCTCGTCGCCGCGCGAGACGGCCACGAGCAGCGCGGCGTCGGATTCGTCTTGCTCGGGTCGGGCAGTCAAAACCTTTTTCGCCTCGGTCGGGCGCGCGGCGCCGCGGCGCCCTCACACTCTAACTACGCGGCGCGTGCCGCGCGAGGTTTTTTGGCGCGTGAAAAACAAGGCCCGCAGGGGCGCCGGACGGAGCGAGGGGCGCCGGGCTGTTTAGTGAGCCCGGCGCCCCTCTCATGCCGTCAGCGCCTTCGCCGCGCGCGCGTCGCGCTCACGCGACCGTAATCTCTTCCGCCAGGTAAACGTCCTGTATGGCGTTCAGGAGCGCGACGCCCTCCTGCATCGGGCGCTGGAAAGCCTTGCGGCCCGAGATGAGCCCCATCCCGCCGCCGCGCTTGTTGATGACGGCCGTGCGGACGGCCTCGGCCATGTCGCCCTGCCCCTTCGACTCGCCGCCCGAGTTTATAAGCCCGCAGCGGCCCATGTAGCAGTTCGCCACCTGATAGCGGACGAGGTCAATGGGGTTGTCTGAGGTGAGCTCCGTGTAAATCTTCGGGTTAGTCTTGCCGTAGGAGCTTTCTATGTTGAGCGCGTTGTAGCCGCCGTTACGCTCGGGCAGCTTCTGCTTGATGATGTCGGCCTGTATGGTGACGCCGAGGTGGTTGGCCTGCCCCGTGAGGTCTGCGGCCGCGTGCATGTCGCCTTCCTTCGTCTTGAACTTCGGGTTGCGCAGGTAGCACCAAAGGATCGTAGCCATCCCGAGCTCGTGCGCGATTGCGAACCCCTCGGCGATCTCCGTTATCTGGCGCGTTGACTCCTCCGAGCCGAAGTAGATCGTGGCGCCGACGGCGACGGCGCCCATGTCGCGTGCCTGGTCAACGGCGCCGAAGAGCACCTGGTCGAACCTGTTCGGGTAGGTCAGCAGCTCGTTGTGGTTGATCTTGACGATGAAGGGAATCTTGTGCGCGTACTTGCGCGCGACCGAGCCGAGCACGCCGAAGGTCGAGGCGACGGCGTTGCAGCCGCCCTCAATCGCAAGTTTGACGATGTTCTCAGGGTCGAAGTAGAGCGGGTTGGGCGCGAACGAGGCGCCGGCCGAGTGCTCTATGCCCTGGTCAACGGGGAGGATTGAGAGGTAGCCCGTGCCCGCGAGGCGCCCGTTGTCGAAGAGCGTCTGGAGCGAGCGGAGCACGGAGGGGCTGCGGTCAGAGTCGGCCCAGACGCGGTCAACGAAGTCGGGGCCGGGTGTCTGCAAAAGGTCTTTGGAGATCTTCGGCGCGCTGAAGTCGAGCAGGGCGCGCCCGTCGTCGCCGAGGAGTTCTTCTATGCGTGCGAGGGCCGAGCCCTCGCGCCTCAGTTCGGTAGCCACCTCTCTAAATCCTCCTGATAAAAAATTCGCCCGAGCCGCTTTTTTAGAGTCAAACTTGGGTGGGATTATAGCACGCCGGCTCGGGACAGCGAGCGCCGCGCCGCGACCGGCTCAGCGCGCTAGGCTCTCGTAGCTCGCCGGGGCGACGAGGAGGAGGAGCGCGCCGCCGTCCGAGACGAGCTCTTCGTGGACGCTGCCGGGCATGGAGCAGTTGAAGTCGCCGGCCTTCATCGAGTAGGGGCCGGAGCGCACGTCGCCTTCGAGGACGAGGCACTGCTCGACGCCGAGGTGGCGGTGCGGGCGTATGCGCGAGCCGGGCCGCATGCGCACGAGCGTCGTCAGCGTCCCCCGCTCGCGGTCGGCGAAGAGCAGCTTGTAGGTGACGCCCTCGTCGTCGGTCTCGGCCCACTTTCCTTCCTCGGCGCGCAGGACGTAGAAGCCTTCGGCCGCGGGCCGCTCGGCCGCGGTGGCCGAGCACGACTCGGCGCCCGCGCCGTCGCCCCTCGGCTCTTCCGCGGCCAGCGCGAGCAGTCGCGAGCGGACGCCCGCGGGGGGCGCGGGCGCAGCGGGGGCGGCGAGGGCCAGCCCCTCGACTACCTCGCCGTAGCCGCGAAGCTCCGCCTCGCACGCTTCGCAGCCCGCGGTCAGGTGCTCCTCGAACGCGCGGGCCTCGCCCTCTTCCAAAGCGCCCAGCGCGTAGAGGGCGGCCTGCCCCGCCGCCTCTTCTCCCGACAAGGTGTGCATCAGTTTCAAGCCCTTTCGTGAACCGCCTTGAGCGTCTCGCGCAGGCGCGCCATCCCCAAACGCGTCCGCGTCTTTACGGTGCCGAGCGGCAGTCCCCTCGCCGCCGCGATCTCGCTGTGGCTCATCCCCGAGTAGTAGGCAAGCTCTATGACCTCGCGCTGCTCGGGCGGCAGCACGTCGAGCGCCGCGCGCACGGCCGCGCGCGTCTCGCCCGCCGCCGCTTCATCCTCGGCGCTCGCGCCGCCCGCCGCCCGCAGCGAGGCCGCTTCGAGCGGCGCGCTCAGCTCGCGCTCCTGGCGCGCGCGCCTGAGCCGGTCAATGGCGCGGCTGCGCGCGATGGTGACGAGCCATGCCAGAGGGCTCCCGCGCCGCTCGCTGTAGCCGTCGGCCTGCCGCCACACCTGCGCGTAAACGTCGAGCAGAACCTCCTCGGCCGCCCCCGCGTCGGAGAGGATTCGCAGGAGCAGTCCGTAGATGGCCCGGCTCGTCGAGTCGTAGAGCGAGGCGAGCGCCTGCTGGTCGCCGGCCGCGACGCAGCGTATCAGCTCGGCCTGCCGCCACCTCGCCCCCTCGCCTGTCAAACGTGTCGGGCCCTCGGTTGATGCCACGCTAGACACCATTCCTTTACGAGACTACGCTATCTTTACCACCAACGGATTCTTTTGCACAACAGCCCCCGGCGGCTTGCCTCGTACAGGATTTCGTCTTAAAATCCGCGACTTGACAGCCCCGGCGCGGGCCTCACCCGTCGAGCAGTTCCGCCCGGCCGCGGCGTCAGCCTTTAGACGGTTCGCCCTTTTCAATCTGTCATGACCCCGTCCGCCGACAGAAGCTTTTCCCTCTGAGAGGTCTAAGTGATGAAGCCCCCAACCCCCTTAGCGCCCCGCCGAGGAGCAGGGTTCCTGACGCTCACGCCACTTCTAATCATTTTCGCCGCCGCCGCGCCGGCCTTCGCGCAGAAGGACTGGAAGCCCGTCGAGCCTTCGCAACTCTCTATGTCGGCGCCCGTCGTCGAGCGCGACGCCGACGCCGAGGCCCTGTTCTGGGAGGTCAGGGTCTCGTACGAGAACAGCGGCGGCGAGCCGGCCACGGTCTTGAACCACTACGTCCGAATCAAAATCTTCACCGAGCGCGGGCGCGAGTCGCAGAGCAAGATTGACATCTACGCGCCGAAGATAAGCGACCGCGAGATAAGGATAAAGGACATCGCGGGGCGGACGATAAAGCCGGACGGCACCGTCGTCGAGCTCAAGAAGGAAGACATATTCGAGCGCGACGTGGTGAAGATGAGCGGCCTCAAGGTGAAGGCCAAGTCCTTCGCCATGCCGGCCGTCGAGCCGGGCTCGATAATCGAGTACCGCTGGCGCGAGGTGCGCAACGGCATAAGGGGCTACGAGCGCTTCGACTTCTCGCGCGACATCCCCGTCCAACTCGTGCGCTACTTCATAAAGCCCTACGGCGAGGCGCTCGTTGACGACTCCGGCAGGCCCGTCGGCCTGCGCGCCCAGACCTTCCACGGCGACATGACGCCCTTCGTCAAGGAGAGCGGCTGGCACAGCACTTCGATGACGAACGTCCCGGCCTTCCGCGAGGAGCCGCGCATGCCGCCCGAGTACGAGGTGCGCCCCTGGATGCTCGTCTATTATTCGAGCGACGACAAGCCGACGCCCGAGAAGGTCTGGAAGGCTTACGGCAGGGAGCTATACGAAGACCACAAGTCGCAGATGAAGGTGAGCGACGAGATAAAGCGCACCGCGGCCGAAGTCGTCGCGGGCGCCGCGACGGACGACGAGAAGCTCGACCGCCTGTTCGCCTTCGTCCGCTCGAAGGTGAAGAACGTTGATGACGACGCCTCTGGCTTCACGCGCGAGCAGGTCGAGAAGATGAAGGAGAACAAGAACCCTTCCGACACCCTGAAGCGCGGCGTCGGCGGCTGGCACGACATTGACATGCTCTTCGCCGCGCTCGCAACGGCCGCCGGCTTCGACGCGCGCGTCGCCAAGGTCACGGATCGCAGCGACACCTTCTTCGACCCGCGGTTCCCGGACGACTACTTCATGCGGCTCGGCTCGGAGAACATCGCCGTGCGCGTGGGCGACAAGTGGCGCTTCTTCGACCCCGGCACGACCTACATCCCGCAGGGGATGCTGCGCTGGCAGGAGGAGGGGCAGCTCGCGCTCGTCTCCGACCCGAAGGAGCCGGTCTTCGTCCCCGTGCCGCAGTCCGGCCCAGAGAAGTCCGTGGAGAAGCGCTGGGCCAAGTTCAAGCTCTCGGCCGACGGCACGCTCGAAGGTGAAGTTAAGATCGAGTACACGGGCCACCTCGCGCACGACATGAAGGAGTCGTACGACGAAGACTCGCCGGCCGAGCGCGAGGAGGCGCTCAAGGAGAAGTTCGCCTCCCGCATGTCCGGCATAGAGATAACGGACGTGAAGGTCGAGAACGTCTCCGACCCGCTCAAGCCCTTCACCTACACCTTCCGCGCGCGCGTCCCCGGCTACGCCGTCAAGACGGGCAAGCGCCTCCTCATACAGCCGGCCTTCTTCCAGAAGGGGAGCAACCCGCTCTTCCCGACCGCCGGCCGGCGCCACCACGTCTATTTCAACTACCCGTGGTCTGAGGAGGACTACGTCGAGATGGAACTGCCCGAGGGCTACGCGCTCGACAACCCCGAGTCGCCGGCCCCGTTCGGCGCGGGGGCGTTGAGCCGCTACGAGCCGAAGGCGCAGGTGACGACCGACGGACGCACGCTCATCTACCGACGCAAGTTCTTCTTCGGCGGGAGCGTTGACGCCAGCGGCCCGGCCCTACTCTTCCCGACGACCTCCTACGAGCAGCTCAAGCGCTACTTCGACGAGCTGCACAGGCAGGACAACCACACGCTAGCGCTCAAGCAGGGCGCCGCGGCCGCCGCCACGACCACGAGCGGCAACAAGTAGAGGGATTCAAGCAATGCTCCGACGCCCCATCTATTTCGCGACGCTCCTGGGCGCGCTCCTCCTCCTGGCCGCGCCGCCCGAGGCGCGCGCCGGCGACGACGCGCCCGCGTGGCTCAGGCAGGCGGCGGGGGCCGCGGCCCCGGCCTACGACAAGAAGGTGCCGGCCGTAGTGCTCCACCGCGAGCGCACCGTCACGGTCGGCGAGGACGGCCGCGTGAGGACGACGACCACCTACGCCGTGCGCGTGCTCACGCGCGAGGGGCGCGGGGCCGCCACCGGCGGCGAGGTCTATGCGACCGACACGGGCAAGGTGCTCGACTTCAAGGCGTGGCTCATACGCGCCTCCGGCACCGTCAAGAAGTACGGCAAGGACGCCGCCGTTGACATGGCGCTCGACGACGACGACGTTTACAACGAGGCGCGCGTGCGGAGGATTTCCGCCGTCGAAGACGTTGACGGCCCCGGCGACGTGTTCGGCTACCAGGTCACGAGCGAGGAGCGCACCGTCTTCACGCAGAGCGACTGGAACTTCCAGTACCAGCTCCCGACGCTCGTCTCGCGCTTCACCATCGCGCTCCCCGCGGGCTGGCGCGCCGCGGGCGTCGTCTTCAACCGCCCGAAAATCGAGCCCGCCGTGACGGGGACGACCTACACCTGGGAGCTGCGCGACCTGCCCTTCATCGAGGACGAGCCGAACAGCCCCTCGGTTGACACGCTCGCGCCCCGGCTCGCCGTCAGCTTCTTCCCCGCCGAGGGGGCGCGCAGCGCGATGGGCCCATCGTTCAACTCGTGGGCGGAGGTCTCGCGCTGGCTCACCTCGCTGCACGACCCGCAGGCCGAGCCCGACGACGCGATAGCGACGAAGGCGCGCGAGCTGACCGCGAACGCCAAGACCGAGCTCGAGAAGATTCAGGCCATCGGCCGCTACGTGCAGAACATCCAGTACATCTCGATACAGATAGGGCTGAACCGCGGCGGAGGCATGCGCCCGCACAAGGCGTCCGAGGTCTTCGCCAAGTCCTACGGCGACTGCAAGGACAAGGCGACGCTCATGCGCGCCATGCTCAGGGCCGTGAAGATCGCGGCCTACCCCGTGGGGATTTACTCGGGAGACCGCGCATACGTGCGCGAGGAGTGGCCCTCGCCACAGCAGTTCAACCACTGCATCATCGCCGTCCGCGTGAGCGACGAGACGAAGGCCCCGAGCATAATCGAGCACCCGAAGCTCGGCCGCCTGCTCATCTTCGACGCCACGGACGACATGACGCCCGTCGGCGACCTGCCCGACCACGAGCAGGGCAGCCTCGCCCTCGTCATCGCGGGCGACGACGGCGCGCTCGTGCGCATGCCCGTCACGCGCCCCGAGGACAACCTCTGGAAGCGCGAGGTCGAGGTCGGCCTCTCGCCCGAGGGCGCCATCACCGCCTCCGTGCGCGAGCGCCTGGCGGGGCAGTCGGCCGTCTTCGCGCGCCGGGTGTTCAAGGGGCTCGCGCGGCCCGACTTCACGAAGGTCGTCGAGCGCTGGGTGTCCGAGGGCGCCACGGGCGCGAAGTTCACCAAGATCGAGCCGGCCGACAGCCACGCCGAGGGGCGCTTCTCGCTCGACGTTGAGTTCACGGCCGACCGCTACGCGCAGTCAATGGCGAACCGCCTGCTCGTCTTCAGGCCGGCCGTGCTCTCGCGCGCCGACTCCGTCTGGCTGGTCGAGCCGAAGCGCAAGCACCCCGTAGTGCTCGAATCTGAAGCCTTCAGCGAGACCGTCCGCGTGAAGCTGCCCGCCGGCTTCGACGTTGACGAGGTGCCGGACGCCGTCAAGGTGACGTCGGATTTCGGCACCTACACGGCGACCTACGAGGTCAAGGACGGCCACCTGCTCTACACGCGCACGCTCGTCCAGCAGGCCGCCACCATCCCCGCCGAGAAGTACGACGACGTGCGCCGCTTCTTCGGACAGGTTCGCGCCAGCGAAGAGGCCCCGGTCGTCCTCGCCCGCAAGTAGGCGCGGGGACGGCAGACGCTTCAAACACTCGCCCCGCAAAACAGCGGGCGCCGAAGCCCAGAGACTTCGGCGCCCGCTTTTCTCGTCTTGTCTTTACTGCTTCTGGCCGGGCAGGCGCTTCTTGGCGGCGAGGGCCTCCTGGTGGACGGGGTCGGCCGCCTCGCTCAACTGCATGACGGCGTCGAATTCTTTGGCGGCCTCTTCGGCGCGCTCCAGGTGGGCGAGTATGCGGCCGCTTGCCATGTGGGCGCGCACCATAAGGGCGCGGTCGGTGCCGGGCGAGGCGAAGAGCAGGGCCTGCCGGAAGTGCTGTAGGGCGCGGTCGAGGCGCTGCGCCTGAAGCCCCTCGTCGAACGCCTCCTGCGCCGCGAGGCTCGCCACCTGCCCGAGCGCGAAATAGACGCGCGGCTCGTCGCGGTGCTCGTCCCTGAGCGCGAGCAGGCGCGCCTCGGCCTCCTCGTAGTTCTTGAGCCGCATCAGGTCGTCAACGTCGGCGAGCGACTTGAGGAGCGCCGCGCGCCGTTCGTCCGCAGGCCCCGAGGCGGCCGGCTCGGGCGACGAGGCGGCCGCGGCCCGAGCCTCGCGCGCGCGGCGGCGCGCCTCCGCCGCGCGCGCGACGGCCGCAGCGTACTCCGCGGGCCGCTTCAACTCGCGCTGCGGGTCGAAGTCGGCGAGCATGGGCGTGATGAAGGCGGCCACGTCGAAGCCGGAGCCTTCCAACTCCTTCAGTTCGTCGGCGAAGTGGAAGGAGAGGACGGCGCCGCGCTCGTAAGCCTCGGCGAGTTGCGCCACGGTCGAGTCTTTTATAGACGCCTCGCGCTCCTTCGACTGCCTGAGCGCGGCGTCGCGCGCCGACTGGTTCGAGCCAGCGCGCTTGAGCAGCTCGCCCGTCTCGTTCTGCAGGACGTAGAGGCGAGCCACCTCGTCCATGCGCGCGTCGGCGGCGGCGACGAGCGAGCGCGCGACCGACAGGAACACGTCCGGCGTTATGTCGCCGCCCCTGCGCGCGCGCTCGGTGTCGAGCAGCAGCTTTATGTCGGCGCGCCGGGCCGCCACGTCCCTGTTGAAGCGCAGCACCAGCGGGTCTATTACGAACTGCACGTAGGCGCGGCGCACCTCAGACCAGCGCGGGTCTGTGCCGGCGGGGACGACGGCGAAGTAGTCGTCGCCTACGACGCGGAAGTTAATCGCGCCGGGCGCGGCCAGAAGGTCGGGGACGATGACGAAGCGGCGCTGGCGCTCGCGCACAACGGGCGCGGCCCGTTTCTCGCCCTTCTTCTTGTCGCCCTGCTGCGCGGCGGGCCGCACTTGCTCGAATATCGTGGTCTCGGGGCGCGTGCTCAGGTAGGAGAGGACGAAGCGCGCCATCTCGTCGGAGGCGCGGCGCATGCCGTCGCCCGCGGCGCGGTGGCTGTTGAGGTATGAGGGGAGGCGGGCGTCAATGCCGGACTGGCGGTAGAACTCGCGCAGGAGCGGCACGAAGTCGAGCACGTCGAGCACGCCGGGCGGCAGGTCGTCCGAGCGCGGCGGCGCCTCGAACGAGGGCGGCTGCCCCAGCGTGTATGCGAGCGAGACGTAGCGCGCGGCCTGGTCGGCGGGCGTGGCCCGCTCGTCCTTCAGCGCGTTGCGCTTGTAGAAGTCCTGAAGGCGTGCGCGCAGCGCGGGGTCGAGGCCGGCCTGATCCTTCCTGACCAGTTCGCGGAAGACCGAGGGGCGCTCGCCCGCGGGCGTTGGGTCCCAGCCCGCGGCGTCGAGCGCGGCCATCATCACTACGAGGCGCGCGTCCGGCGCTATCTGCATGCCGAAGTCGCTGAGGTCTAGGCGCTGGCGCTGCGGCGCGGGGCGCTGTTGGGGGGACTGCTGCTGTTGCTGTTGGGCCGGGGCCTGCGCCGCCCCCTGCTTCTGCTGCGACGCGGCCGACTGGCCGCACGCGAGCGCGGCGACTGCGACGATTAAAAGCTTCTTCATTACGAACCTTCTGAAAAAATGAATGATTGCCGGGGAACTCGTGAGTTAGAGATGCCGGCGCCCGCGGGCCGGATGTCCGCCGCGCGGGCCTCTCATCGCCCTCCGGCGCGCACGCGGGCGGCCTCACGCCTGCGGCGGGCGGCGCGCAGGAGGTGTAGGGTAACAGGGTACGCGGCCAGCGAACAAACGAAGGAGAGTATTGTGGCGCCGACGGCGAAGGGCAGCAGAACGTCCCAGAAATGCCCGAAGAGCTCGCCCCAGTATGAGGCCGTCAGCGGGTGCGGCTCCGCGAGGAGCGCCATGCCCCGCTCGGGCAGGCCGAGGGGGCGGCCCATGACGAAGGCGCCGGCGGCGTAGGAGGCCAGCGTGATGGGGACGAGCGTCAGGAAGGGGTTGTTGACGAAGGTGCCGGCGTAGATAGCGACCTTGTTGAAGCGGAAGATGAAGGCGAGCGCCGTGGCCGCGAGCGTGTGCAGGCCGAGGAAGGGCGAGAAGGCTATGAAGACGCCGACGGAGAAGGCGAGCGCCGTCCGCTCCGGCGGGTCGTCGAGGGCGAGCAGGCGGCGGAATGCACCGCGGAGCATAAGGGCGGCTGCGGGCGGCGGGTGACGAGTTTAAGGCGACATACCGCTCGCCGCCCGCCGCCCGCCGCGGGTCGCCGCTTTCCTACTTGAAGCTGTTGAGCGCGCTGGCCTCGTCGTCGTACGTGTCGAAGACGGTCAGGAGCTTTGTGATGCCGAGCAGGTCGCGTATCTTCTGCGTGAGCTTGAGGAGCTTGAGCTGCCCGCCCTCGCGACCGATGGTCGTGTAGCTGGAGACCAGCTCGCCTATGCCGCTCGAGTCCATGTAGCTGACGCCGCCGAGGTTTAAGAGAACCTTCTTCTTGCCCTCCTCGATGAGGCGGCGGATGGCGCCGCGCAGGGACACGTTGCCCTCGCCGATGGTTATCCTGCCCTCGAGGTCGAGGATCGTCACGTCGCCGGCCTGGCGCTCTCTGATGTTCAGTTCAGCCATTGCGGGAAGTCTCCTTGGGAAAGTAGTCGGTAGTCAGTAGTCAGTAGCCTTCGTGAAGAGGGCGTTGACGCTTTAAACCCGGCCGCTCGGTAGAGACAGCTTTCTACTGACTACTTTTTCTTCGTCATCCTCACCAGCGTGCCGCCGCCGGGCGGTCGCTCCCAGCGCACGTCGTCCATGAAGGTTCGCATGAACAGGATACCACGGCCCGAGGACTTGAGCAGGTTCTCCTCGCTCGTGGGGTCTGCGACCTGCGAGGCGTCGAAGCCCTCGCCGCGATCCCTCACGGTTACGACCATCTCGGCGCCCGCGCTCGAGACCCCGACCTCGACCTCCTTCGACTCGTCGCGGCGGTTGCCGTGCAGCACGGCGTTCGTCACGGCCTCGCGCACGGCCAGGTCTATGCCGAAGAGCGCGTCCTCTGCGAAGCCGGCGCGGCGCGCGGCGTCGGCGACGGCCGCGGCGGCCTCGTCTATGGCCTCGACCCGGCTCGGGATTCTCAGTTCGACGCTCTCTTCGGTCACTGGCTCAAAGACTGCAACGGCGGCGCGCCGCCTCGTGCGAAGACGCCGGGCGCGGCCGCCTGTCAGGGCGCTCATGAAGCTAACCGGAAGCCTGCACGGTTTAACACGCCCGCCGCGCGCGTGTCAAGAAAGAGGCCGGAGCGCGCCCAGCCGCTTCCCGGCCGCCGACGCGCGCGCGTAGAATCGCCGCATGCGTATAAGACCGGCGCGCCGCCTGCGCGGGCGCGTGAGAGTGCCGGGCGACAAATCGGTCTCGCACCGCGCGGCGATACTCGCCGCCCTCGCGCGCGGGGCGTCGCGCGTCGAGAACTTCTCCACGGCCGCCGACTGCGCCTCCACGCTCGCCTGCCTCGAAGGCTTAGGCGTCGGGGTTAGAAGGGAGGGCGGCGGCGCCGTCGTCATCAGTGGCGCGGGGCGCGGCCCCGGCCGCTGGGCCTTTAGCGAGCCGCCGCGCGCGCTCGACTGCGGCAACTCGGGGACGACGATGAGGCTGCTGGCGGGCGTGCTCGCCGCGCAGCCCTTCTCGTCCGTGCTCGCCGGCGACGAGTCGCTGAGCCGCCGCCCCATGCGCCGCGTCATCGAGCCGCTAGAGCGAATGGGCGCGCGCGTCTCCTCCGTCGAGGGCCGCGCGCCGCTGCGCATCGAGGGCCGGCGTCCCCTTCGCGCCATCGAGTTCGAGCCGGCCGTGGCGAGCGCGCAGGTCATCTCCTGCGTGCTGCTCGCCGGGCTCGGGGCCGAGGGGCGGACTTCCGTGCGCGAGCCGCGCGCGGGCGGAGGCGCCCCGGCCGCGCGAGACCACACGGAGAGGATGCTGCGCTGGCTCGGCGCGCCCGTCTCGGTCGCCGCGCGCGACGGGGCCGCGCGCACCGTCTCAATCGAGGGGCCGGCCACGCTCGCCGCGCGCGACCTCTGGGTGCCGGGCGATTTCTCCTCCGCCGCTTTCTTCATCGCGGCGGCGGCGCTCCTGCCCGGCTCAGAGCTTGAGATAGAGGGCGTGGGCCTGAACCCCACGCGCACCGCGCTGCTGGGCGTGCTCTCGCGGTTGGGCGCGGGCGTGACGGCGGAGAACGGAGCCGAGCGCTGCAACGAGCCTGTCGGCAACCTCTTCGTCAAATCCCCTAGCGTGCTCGCGCACGAGGCGGGCGGCGCGCTACGGCTCGGCGGCGCCGAAGTCGCGCGACTGATTGACGAGCTGCCGCTCCTGGCGGTCGTCGGCGCGCTCGCCGAGGGCGGCCTGGAGATTCGGGACGCCGCGGAGCTTCGCGTCAAAGAGTCAGACCGCATCAGCGCGGTCGTCAGGAACCTGCGAGCGATGGGGGCGGAGGTCGAGGAGCGCGATGACGGCCTGAGCGTCGGGGGCGGGGCGAGGCTTAAGGGGGCGCGGCTCTCTTCGTTCGGCGACCACCGGATAGCTATGGCCTTCGCCGTCGCCGCGCTCGCGGCCGAAGGCGAGACGACGATTGACGGCGCGCGAGAGTGCGTCTCAGTCTCCTTCCCCGAATTCTTTTCCCTGCTCGAATCGGTGACGGAGAGATGACAGACGGCGGCCCTCCCATCATCGCCATCGCGGGCTTCATGGCCGCGGGCAAGACGACCGTGGCGCGCGCACTCGCACGCCGGCTCGGCCGCGCGTGGGCAGACCTCGACGAGGCGGTGACAAAGCGCGAGGGGCGCACGCCCGCGCGCCTCATTGAGGAAGACGGCGAGGCCGCCTTCCGCGACGCGGAGACGCGCGCCCTGTCAGACCTCTTAGAGCGCGGCGAGGCGAGCGTCATCGCCCTGGGCGGCGGCACGTTCGCGCTCGCGCGAAACCGCGTCCTCCTGGCCGCGCACGGCTGCGTCTCCGTATGGCTCGACGCGCCCTTCGACCTCTGCTGGCGAAGAATCACGGAGGCCGGCGCCGCCCCGCGCCCCCTCGCCCGCGACCGCGCCGCCGCGCGCCGCCTCTACGACGAGAGGCTCGCCTCCTACCGCCTCGCCTCCCTGCGCGTCAGAGTCAGCGCCGCGAGCAGCCCCGAAGCGACTGCGGCCGAGGTCGCCGGAGCCGTCGGCGCGTGAGCCCCCACAATTTGCCGCGGCCGGCCGCGAGGTGCACAATCCACAAAAATCAAGACGACGGAAGTCGCGGGGGAGGGGGATGGCGAAAGAACACGCGGACGCTAAGGCGCTCAGGGTAGCGAAGGAGCTCAGGAACGCCCACAACTGGAAACACCTCACGCGCTGGAACGGGCTAGGCTTCTACGAGCTACATACCGAGGACACGGGCGAAGTGCCGGTGCGCCTCTTCTTCACGCCGCAGCTCTTGAACGACGCCGAGGAGATTCTCTACCGGCAGATAGTCAACGCCACGCGCTTCCCCGGCGTGCGCCTCGTCGTCATCACGCCCGACGCCCACTACGGCTACGGCGTCCCCGTCGGCTGCGTCCTCGTCACCGACGCCGACTCCGGCGCCGTCGCTATGGGCCCCGTAGGCTACGACATCGGCTGCGGGATGATGTCGGCGCGCTCTGACGTGGGGGCGGAGAGGGCTACGCCGGAGAAGAGGCTGGAGTTCAACCGGGCCGTGATGCGGCGCGTTGACATGGGGTTCGGGGGGAAGAGCAAGAGGCTGGGCAGGCTCTCTGACTCGGAGTTCCAGAACCTCGTGCGCGGCGGGGCCGAGTATTACGTCGAGAAGTACGGCGCGACGTTCGACCGCAGCCGGGCAGAGCGCCACCGCATACCCGTCGAGGACGGCTGGCAGATACCGTGGGGCGGTAAGGGCAGGCCCGAGCGCGGGCTCGAACAGTTGGGGAGCCTCGGCGGAGGGAATCACTTCATAGAGCTTCAGCGCTCTGAGCAGACGGGGACTCTGTTCCTACAGGTTCACACGGGGAGCCGCGGGTTCGGGCACGGGCTGGCGACGAACTACTTCGAGCTTGCGCGCGAGGAGCACCCGGAGCTGATGAAGGACATAGACCTCGGCTACTTCACCCCGGAGTCGCGCCACTACCGGGACTACCTGAACGCCGTCGCCGCGGGCGGCAACTACGCCATACTGAACCGCCTCGTCATCTTCGAGCAGGTGTCGGAGGCGTTCCGTGAAGTCTTCGGCGAGGATCTTGAACTAATCTACGAGATAAGCCACAACCTCGTGCAGAAGGAGTGGCACCCCGATCTCGGCGACGTGTGGGTTCACCGCAAGGGCGCGACGCGCGCCTTCCCGGCGGGCCACCCTTTTCTGAAAGGGACTCAGTGGGAGGGGACGGGCCACCCCGTGCTCATACCGGGCAGCAACAAGGACTGGAGCTACATCCTACGGCCGCTCGGCGGCGCCGAGCGCAGCGGCTTCTCCGTCAACCACGGCGCGGGCCGGAGGCTTTCGCGCGGCGAGGCGGGCCGCACGCTCTCGCAGCGCGCCATAGACGACGAGTACAGGCAGGCCGGCGTACTCGTAAACACTGACGGCCGCGTGCCTCTGGACGAGGCCGCGCCGTGTTACAAGCCGTCCGAAGAGGTGGTCGCGGCCGTCGTCGGCGCGGGACTGGCCGAGATCGAGCACAGGCTCTGGCCGCTCGCCTCGCTCAAGGGCGTGGACGAGCGTAAAGGGGGCAAGCGC
>DASPKR010000352.1:0-11555 GCA_035627975.1 Pyrinomonadaceae bacterium
GTGCGTGAGCATCACGCCTTTGGGCTCGCCCGTCGTCCCCGAGGTGTAGATTATCGTCGCGAGGTCGTCGGGCTCGACCGCGCCGGCAAGCTCTTCCGCGAGGCCGGGCCTCTCCGCGTCGAGCGCCTCGCCGCGCCTCTCAAGCTCCGCGAGCGTGATGACGTTCCCTTCTTCGCCGCCCTCGCCCGTCATCAAAACGACCTGCCTGAGCGCGGCGCACTCCGCGAGGGCGCCGCTGACGCGCTCGTAAGCCTCGCGGTGCTGCGCGAAGAGGACTGACGAGCCCGAGTCGTCCATGATGTAGCGGGCCTGGTTCGGCGCGAGCGTCGGGTAGATGGGAACGTCCACCACCCCTGCCGACTGGCAGCCCACGTCCACGAGCACCCACTCGGGCGAGCTTTCAGAGATGATGGCCGCGCGGTCGCCGCGCCGCAGGCCCGAAGCGTAGAGGCCGAGGGCGATTGCACGCGAGCGGCGCGCTAACTCTTCCGAAGAGACGGCCCGCCACTCGCCGCCGTACTTGCTGTTGAGCGTGTCGGGGCGCGCGTGCTTGCGCAGCGCCCTCGCGACCGCCTCGACCAGCGTGCCGGGCTCGCCCTCGCGCAGAGGCACGCGCTCGGGGCCTGCGGCCGGCGACCTGCGCGGCAACCCGGTCCCGACTTTGTCCCGCGTCGTCTCCATCATCGCGCGGCGCTCACCCCGTTGAAGAAGAGTTCCAACACCTCGTCGGCCATCGGCGCCAGCTTGTAGCGCCGCCTCGACAGAATCCAGTTAGTAGCCATCTCGTCGAGCGCGCCGAAGAGAATCTTGGCGACGAGCTTGGCGTTAAGCTCACTGCGGAAGACGCCCGCGCGCTGCCCCTCCTCGAAGGTCTCGCGTATGAGGCCGAGGTACTCCGCCAGCCCCGCGGCCGAGAACTCCTCCATGAACTTAGTCGAGCCGCGCAGCTCCACCTGGAAAACCACGGCGAGGTCTCGGTCGGCGCCGAGCCGCTCAAGGTGGTGGCGCGCGATGCGCCGGAGCTTCTCGCGCGGGTCGGCTATCTTCTCAAGCTCGCTCCGGCCCTCGCGTATGGCCTCGGAGGTGTTGCGGTCGAAGATGGAGCGCAGAATCTCTTCCTTGCTCTTGAAGTAGAGATAGACCGTGCCGTCGGCGACGCCGGCCTGGCGCGCGATGTCGGCCACCTTCGAGTTGAAGTAGCCGTTACGGGCGAAGACGCGTGTGGCGGCGCGCAGGATGGCCTCGCGCTTGTCGCCCGCGGCGGGGCGCTGTGCCTGTAGGGAACGTGCTGAGCGCATCAGTGCAAAGGCTTCCGCGGCTCGGGCTTCACGAGGCGCAAGCTGAATGGCCGTTCATTCAGTTTTACCACAAAGGCGCGGAGGCGCGAAAGCTCGCCCGCGTCAGATTCTGATTTTGATCCAGCCGTCCTCGACGACTACCTCGTAGGTCTCTATCCGGTCGGCGGCGCGGTTGAGGCACGCGCCGGTCTGTAGGTCGAAGCGCCAGCCGTGCCAGTCGCACTGTACGGTCGCGCCGCAGAGCGCCCCGTCGGCGAGCGGCGCGCCCTTGTGCGGGCAGAAGTTTTCGACGGCGTGGAAGCGGCCCGCGACGTTGAAGAGCGCCAGTTCCCTCCCGCCCGCGAGCTCGACGGTCGCGCCCCGGCCCTCGGGTACGTCCTCGACGCGGCCCACGGCGACGAGCCTGCCCTCGCGCTCGGGCCGCCTCGGGTTCGAGAATCTTGAGTCGAATGACTGCATCGCTGTCGAAATCGTAACACACGCCGCGCGGGTTTTCCGCGCCGCGCCTGCCGCTAATAGCTGCCTCTCTGGCAATCTCGGCCGAAGCGAGTATAATTGGCGCACTGTTCCCTTTGACGAAAGTTGAAGCCGTTCGCACGAGGCGCGCAAGAGAGTTCAAGCGCGCGGTGGTGTGCCGGGCGAAGGGCTCGCGGGAGGTTCTTATGTCGAGAGAGCGCGGCGACTGGGACGACGATTTTTACGCCGGCGAGCCGCGGCCGCGTCGCGGTGAGGGCGGCCGCGGGGGCGGCTACGGGCGCTGGGACGAGGCCGCGGGGGGGCGCTACGAGTACGACGAGCGCGACGTGGCGCGCGGCGGCCGCCCCTACGGGCTGAGGAACGACTACGACGGCTACGTCTCCGGGCGCGGCGACTACTACCGCGACGAGTACTACACGGGCCGGCCGCCCGCGGAGCGGCGCGACGAAGAGCGCGGCCGCGAGTATTACGAGCGGCCGCGGCGCGGCGCCTCGCGCTCGCACGTGCGCTGCCGCGACATAATGACGCGCGACGTGACGGTGGCCTCGCGCTCGACGACGCTCGACGAGGTCGCGCGCCTGATGCGCGACGAGGACACGGGGGTCATCCCCGTCGTCGAGCCGGGCGACTCGCCCTCTGACTCTGTAACGGAATCCTACCGCGTGCCCGCGCGCATTACGAGCAACGGCCGCCTCGTCGGGCTCATCACCGACCGCGACATCGTCGTGCGCGCGCTCGCCGAGGGGCGCGACGCGCGCTCGGTCACGGCCGAAGAGATAATGACGACCGACATACACACCGCACACCCTAACGACCGCGTCATTGACGCGATACGCAAGATGGGCGACAAGCAGGTGCGCCGCATCCCCGTCGTTGACCGCGAGGGGAATCTGCGCGGCATCATCTCGATGGCGGACGTCGCGCTCGAAACGGAGGCCGACCGCGAGTTGGCCGAGGCCCTCGAAGAGATTTCGAGCGGCGCCTCCTTCTGGAACAGAATCTTCGGATAAGGCAGGCGCGGGGGCGCCCGACACCCTTTCTATGGCCGAGTCAATCGAACGTTACCTGCGGATGCTGCCGAGGGCGCACGGCATCAGGTGCGCCGAGCACTTCTGGAACCCGGCCGCCGACGTTTACAAGACGCGCGAGGGCTGGTTAGTGAAGGTCGAGCTGGCCGGCGTCTCGCCCGACGAGCTGGAGGTGACCGTCGAGGGGAACACCCTGCTAGTTACGGGCATACGGCGCGACGAAGTCTTCAGCGAGTCCGTCTTCTGCCACCAGTTGGAGATTACCTACAGCCGCTTCGAGCGCGGCATACGCTTCCCCTGCCCCATCGAGGGCGCTTCCGTCGAGACCCGCTACAAGGACGGGCTGCTCTTAATCCGCCTGCGGAGCGCGGAGGAGTGCGACTGAAAAGTCATTCTGCCTCGCCCGCCCGGAAACCCAAACGAGGACAACCAAGACGCATGGCCGAAGAGACGAGGACTGACGACGACGCGGGCGGCGGCGATTCGCGCACGCCGCACGAGCCGGCCGAGCAGCAGGAGCAGCAGCGACCCGATGAGCAACAGGGCGCGCTCGAGACGTCGCGCCCCGAAGGGGCGCCCGCCGCGGGCCGCGAGGGCGGGGGCGCGGCGCCCGGCGGCGGGAGGGGTGAGGGCGAGGTCTTCGAGATTGCCGTGCTGCCGTTGCAGCAGACGACGCTCTTCCCCGGGACGGTCGTCCCGCTCGCGGCCGGGCGCCCGCGCTCGGTCGCGGCAGTCGAGGCCGCGCTCGCCACGGAGGAGAAGCTCCTGGCGTGCGTCACCGTCCGTGAGGGCAAGTCATCGCCCGAGGCGGAGGCCACGCCGCCCGGAGACCTCTACGAAGTCGGCACGCTCGTCATGGTCAAGCGCATGATGCGCGGCCCCGAGGGCTTGCAGCTAATAGTCCACGGCACCGAGCGCGTGAGAATAGTCAAGTGGTCGCAGACCGACCCGCACCTGCGCGCCCGCGCCCTCATACTCCCCGCGCCGGGGGCCAGAGACCCGCAGACGGTCGAGGCGCTACTGCGCAACGTGCAGACGCTCATACAGCGCGCGCTCGCGATGCTGCCCGAGGTGCCGGCCGAGATACGCAACGCAGTCCTCGGCACGAACGACCCCGTGCAGCTCGCATACTTCCTCGCCTCCATTCTCAACCTCGGCGTCGAGCAGGAGCAGCAGATGCTCGAGGCCGACACGGCCGACGACCTCCTCCAGATCGCCTACAGCCGGCTCACGCGCGAGTTAGAGATAATGGAGATTCGCTCGCGCATCGCCAGCGAGGCGCAGAGCGAGATGACGAAGGCGCAGCGCGACTACGTCCTGCGCCAGCAGATGAAGGCCATACAGAAGGAGCTGGGCGAGGACGAGGGCGGCGAGCGCGCCGAGGCCGAGATGCTCCGCGAGCGCCTCGACGCCGCAGACCTGCCCGAGGACGTGCGCAAGGAGGCCGAGCGCGAGCTGAGACGTTTAGAGCGCCTGCCCGCGGCCGCGCCCGACTACCACGTCATACGCACCTACCTCGAATACGTCCTGGAGCTTCCGTGGAACAAGTCCTCCGAAGACAAGCTCGACATTCAGGAGGCGCGCCGCATACTCGACGAGGATCACTACGGGCTCGAAGAAGTTAAGGAGCGCATACTTGAGTTCCTCGCCGTCGTCAAACTCCGCCGCGACTCGAAGAGCCCGATACTCTGCTTCGCGGGGCCGCCGGGCGTGGGCAAGACCAGCCTGGGCATGTCCATCGCGCGGGCGCTCGGCCGCCAGTTCGAGCGCCTGTCTTTAGGCGGCATGCGCGACGAGGCCGAGCTCCGCGGCCACCGCCGCACATACATCGGCGCCATGCCCGGCCGCATCATCCAGGCCCTCAGGCGCGCGGGGGTGAACAACCCCGTGATGATGCTCGACGAGATTGACAAGCTCGGCGCGGACTTCCGCGGCGACCCGGCCTCGGCGCTGCTCGAAATCCTCGACCCGCAGCAGAACCACACGTTCCGCGACCACTACCTCGACCTCCCCTTCGATTTGTCGAAGGTCTTCTTCATCGCGACGGCCAACCAGCTCGCGCCCATCCCGCCGCCCTTGCGCGACCGCATGGAGATAATCGGGCTCGCCGGCTACAGCGACCAGGAGAAGCTGCACATCGCCCGCCAGTACCTCGTCCCGCGGCAGACGCGCGAGAACGGCTTGCAGGAGGGGCAACTGGAAATCACCGACGACGCGCTCATGCACATCGCCGCGCGCTACACGCGCGAGGCCGGCGTGCGGCAGTTGGAGCGCACGGTGGGCAGAGTCGCGCGCAAGGCGGCGCTGCGCATCGCGCAGGGCGAGGCCGAGCGCGTGCGCGTTGACGTCGCGGACATAAAGGAGCTGCTCGGCGCGCCGCGCTTCTACCCCGAGGAGGCGCGCAAGGAGATGCCGGCGGGCGTGGCTACGGGGATGGCGTGGACGGAGACGGGCGGCCAGCTACTCTTCATCGAGGCGACGCTCCTGCCCGGAAGCTCGGGGCTGACTCTCACAGGCCAGCTCGGCGAGGTCATGCAGGAGTCCGCGCGCGCCGCGCGCTCTTACCTGTGGTCGCACGCCGCGGAGTTCGGCATAGACCCGCAGATGTTCAAGAACTACGGCGTGCACGTCCACGTCCCCGCGGGCGCCATACCGAAGGACGGCCCTTCGGCCGGCGTCGCGATAACGTCCGCCTTCGCGTCGCTGATGACGGGGCGGCGCGTGCGTAACGACACGGCGATGACGGGCGAGATAACTCTGTCGGGGCTGGTCTTCCCCGTCGGCGGCATCAAGGAGAAGGTGCTCGCCGCTCACCGCGCTGGCCTGCGCCGCGTAGTCCTGCCCGCCCGGAACGAGCCCGACACCGAAGACATTCCCGAGGACGTTAGGCGCGAGCTGGAGTTCGTCCATGTCGGGACGGTGGGCGAGGCGCTCGACGCGACGCTGGAAAAGCTTGTCTCGCAGCCTCCGCCGCCCGCCGCGCCGCAGTCGGAGGAGTCGCAGGCGGCGCCGTCCGCCGCGAGGCCCGAGCCCGAGCCGGTGCGCGCGCGCGGGCGCTGAACGGCGACGCCAGCGGCACTGACGCGCCGCCACGATTCGCGCTGAATGAAGGCCATCCCCCTGCTCATCTCGACCGCGCTCGCGACGCTGCTGGTCGGCGCGGGATCGGCGCACGCTGCCACTGGTGGCGGGGACGCGCACGGGCTCGACCCGTTCGTGCTCTTCTCGGTCGCGCTGATGCTTCTGGTGGCGAAGCTAGGGGGCGAGCTTTTCATGAAGCTCGGTCAGCCCGAGGTGCTCGGCGAGCTGGGCGGCGGCATCGCGATAGGCGCGCTCTCGCTCTTCGGCGTCGGCTGGGTTAACGACCTGCGCGCCGACGCCGTCGTCGCGGCGCTCGCCGAGATCGGCGTCATCATCCTGCTCTTCGAGGTCGGGCTGGAGTCGAACCTGCGGGAGATGATGGAGGTCGGCTGGTCTTCGCTGCTGGTGGCGGTGCTGGGCGTCATCGCCCCTTTCGTGCTCGGCTGGGGCGTGGCCCTCCTCTTCCTGCCGGACGCGCCGACGCTCACCCACGTCTTCGTCGGCGCGACGCTCTGCGCGACGAGTGTGGGGATTACGGCGCGCGTGCTGCGCGACCTGGGCCGTTTGAAGGATCGCGAGTCGCGCATCGTGCTCGGCGCGGCCGTCATAGACGACGTGCTCGGGCTCCTGATTCTGGCCGTCGTCGTCGGCTCGATCCGCGCGGCCGACGCGGGGCGCTCGCTCGCGCTCTCGGACGTGGCGCTGATAGCGCTGAAGTCCGTCGCCTTCCTTGCGGGCGCGCTGCTCGTGGGCCAGCTCCTGGTGCCGCGGCTGTTCCGAGGCGCGGGCCGTTTGAAGAGCCGCGGCGTGCTCGTCGCGTTCGCCGTGGCCTTCTGCTTTTTGCTCTCGTGGGTGGCGGCGCGCGTCGGGCTCGCGCCCATCATCGGCGCCTTCGCGGCCGGGCTCGTCTTGGACGAGGTTCACTTCGAGGCGTTCATAGAGCGCGGCGAGCGGCGCATAGACGAGCTGCTCGCGCCCGTCAGCGCCCTCCTCGTCCCCGTCTTCTTCGTGCTGATGGGGCTCAAGGTTGACCTGAGCGTGTTCGCGCGCGCCGAGGTGCTCGGCTTCGCGGCGGTGCTCACGGCCGCGGCTATTGCGGGCAAGCAGCTCTGCTCGCTCGGCGTGGTCGAGCGCGGGTCGAACCGCCTCGCCGTCGGCCTCGGCATGATCCCGCGCGGCGAGGTCGGGCTGATATTCGCCGGCATCGGCGCGGCGTTAACGCTCCCGGCGCCCGGCGGCGGGCGCGCGCAGGTCGTTGACGCGGCCACGTTCGCCGCCGTCGTCATCATGGTCGTAGTGACTACGCTTGTGACGCCTCCCGCGCTCAAGTGGGCGATGGGGAGGAGGCGTGGCGGGGCGGCCGCTTGAGTCTTTATAAACGGACGGGGAGGTTTCGGATGGTCAGCAGGAAGACGCAGAGCAGGGCGGGCGCGCCAGAGCGGCGCAGGGGCCAGCAGATGGGCGACGAGCGCAGCCGGCCCGATAAGTCCATCGAGGAGAAGCGCGAGACTCCCGCCGCGCGCGGCCGCCGCAAGGCGGCGAACAAGTTCTTCGCCGACGAGTCGTTCCAGAACGTGGCGAGCGACGGCGAGGCGCCGCGCGACAACACGCCTTCAATCCCGGCCGCCGTCCCCACGGGGACGAAGCTCGGCGAGTCGGGCGGCGAGCGCGAGTTCAAGCAGAGACAGAAAAAGAAATAGCCGCGGCAATCAGCGTCTGCCTTAGCTGATAGCCGACGGCCAAAAAAGAAAGGCGCCCGGCCCCCCCATGGCCTGACGCCTTACGGCCACTTGCGTGGCCTGCCCCAAAGTTTCACTCGTTCTCAGAAGGAACGCCCGTTAACTGAGTAAGATGATACGGGCCGGCTGGCCCCCTTTGGTTGCAATCATGTTGCGATAGGGTGAAAGGTTCGCGACACGGCAAACGCCCGGTTTTACAGCCTTTTTAGCCGCTCCTTTGCGAAAGCCGAAGGACGCCGCGAAGACTTCGATGTTAAACTTCACCTCCTTGAGCTTCAGCATGGTCATCCTCAAGATCGGGGTAAGAGCCGGGCGTTTTAGCGGCGGGCGCCGAGGAGGAGCCAGACGAGCAGGAGGACGAGCGCGAGGTCGAGCAGGGCGAAGAGCGCGAAGGCACGCGATTTGAGGGCGAGCCGGTCGCGGAGCTTGAAGTGGTTGCCGTCTCTGTCCTCCACGACGGCGAGGCCGGAGACGCGGAGCCGGATCAGGTCGGGGCCGACTTCGAGGTTGTCTATGGAGAGCGGCTGGCCGTCGGCGGTGAGGCTAAAGGTCGCGGGCGCTTTCGTGTCGCCGCTGAGCGGCCTCAAGTGGACTGCGCCTGCGCGCAGGGGCGCGGGGCCGCCCGGCTGCGCGGCGGCGACCATCTCGAACGGGGGGAAGAGGCCGGCCGCCCCCTCCTTCAGCGAGGCGACGTTGAAGCTCAGGTTCACGCCGCCGCCGTCTTCAGCGACCGCATAGACGGTGGACAGGCCGCTGAAGAGGTGCTCGAACACGTCGCCCGCGCCCAGTCGCTTGCGGCACCCGAGGGCCTCGCGCGCGGCGTCGGGCGGTGGCACGGTCTCTACGCGGAAGCGCAGGTCGCCGCCGGCCGCCTTCAGGCCGAAGCGGCGTGCGCGCTCGCCGCCCGCGGCCTCCGTCTGGTAGAGGCGCAGCGCCGAGGGCGGCAAGCCCGCCTCCGCGGCATGAATCTCGAACGACGTGCGGCAGGTTTGTCCGCCGGGTCGCGGGCCGGCGGGCGGCGCCTCCGGCGGAAGCGTCTCGAAGGTCAGGCGCGCCGCGTCGTGCGGAGGCGGCGCCGCGTCGGGCGGGCGGCGCAGCGCGAGCCGCCTGAGCGTCTCGCCGCCGAGCCGCGCGCGCTCGAAATTGATGTCTATGAACTCGCCTTCACGGCCGTAGTGCGCGAGCAGAAGGCCCTCGTCGGAGTCGGTCTGGGGCCGCTCGATTAGGAGCTCGTCGTGGCCGAGGTGCGCGGCGACCGACGAGAGCGGGCTAGCGGGCGTGAGGCTGACGCGCTGCGGGCCGTAGGCCAGCCGGTACTGCACGAAGAGCGCGGCGGCGAGGGCGAGCGCCGCGGCGGCGGCGAGCGTGAGCCGGCCGCGCCACCAGCGCCTGTCCGGCTCGATGGCTGCTATCACCCGGTTGACGGCGGCTTCGAAGTGGGCGCGGTTGAGCTCGATGGCGTTGAGCTGCGCGAGCGGCTTGAGGTCGTCCGGCAGCTCACTCCTGAGCGGCATCTGCACGCCGTTGACGAGCACGGGGATGGTTCTGGCGCCGAGCGCCAGCGCCAGGCCCACCTCCATCCTGACGTAGTCCGGCTGCGCCTCGTCCTGCCCCTGCCCGCCGCCCGCAGGCCGCAGCCAGTTCCTGCCGATGACTACGACGACGGCCAAGCACGACTCCAGCTCGCGGCGGATTCTCTCTACGAAGTCCTCCCCCGCGAGGATGCCGTCAATGTCCATGAAGACGCGGTCGTGGCCGAAGTGGGCGCGGAGGCTGTCGTAGAGGCGGTCGGCGTGGCCGGCGCCGTCGGCCCGCCGGTAGCTGATGAAGACTCTGCGGCGGCCGCGCCGGGGCGCGCACGCCGCGGCCCCGGCAGTCCCTCCTTCAGACGCCGCTGTCGTCATCGGACTAGCACCACCTGCGGGTTTGAGGAGGTCGCCATCCAATCGCCGCCCTCCCCGAGCGTGCGCCAACCGCGCACGAGCAGCGTGTGGAGGCCGATTGACGGCGAGCCGCGCGCCTTGCCGTCCCAGACGCCGCCTGCGCTCTGGTTTCGCCTGACGCCGCCCGGGTGCTCCTTGCGCGCGACGAGCTCCATGTCGCCGTCGCGGTAGATGTCGGCCGTGACCAGCGGGAAGTCGCGTATGGCGTGGAAGCTGTAGTTGGCCTGCTGGCCCCTGCGCGGGAGGACTAAGTCGGGCTGGAAGCTTACCCTGTCGAAGCCCGAAGAGCCCACGGCCTGTGGGCCGGCGCCGATGGCGAAGAGTCGAAGCGGGACGCGCCGCCCCCCGCCCCCCTCCTTGCTCGTGGCCTTGACGGTGAAGGTGCCGACCATCACCCGCCCGTCGGTGTATCTCTCCGACAGCGTGAACATTCCCCCGCGCGGCCCGCCGAAGGTGTGGAAGTAGGGCGGGCAGTCCGGGAAGTTGACGAAGTTGATCTGGAGCGTGACGAAGCCGGGCCGCCTCAGTTCGTAGGCGATGTAGATGGGCCAGCCGCCTTTGACGAAAGCCTTCACGGTGAAGTTGCTCGGGTCGAGCCGCGCGGGGAACTGCGGCCCCTCGCGCGAGAGCCTCTCGGCCTCTGAGGATTCGCGGGCCGCCTCGGCGGCCCCGCGGCCGCCGGTCTGCGCCGCGCCGGGCGGCGAGACGGGCGCCGCGGAGATAACGGGGAAGACGACGAGGAAGAGAGCCGCGAGAGTTTTCAACGAGAAGTGACGCAAGAGAAGCACCTCCTTGCCGGGAGCCGTGAAGCGCGCGAGGCGGGGCGGGAGTCGGAGAGCGCGCCGGGCAGGGCGCGTGACGGGTGGAAAGATCGCGGGCGCCGCGCATATTAACACAAAACCGCGCCGGGCCGACGCCTCTAATTCATGATGCGGGCATGGGCCAAAACATTTCGCCGGCGCCGGCAACGAAAACGCCGCGCCCTTTGTTCGGGGCGCGGCGTTCATCACTTCCCGTCTTTGCGGGCGGGCCTCAGTCAACGACCCACATGTCGCCGCTGTGTATGAGCTTTTCGAGCCGGCCGCGGCCCTGGCGCTCGACGGCCGCCTCTATCTGCTGGCGCATAAGGTCTTCGTAGGTGTCGCGCTGCACGTCGCGGAAGACGCCGACCGGCTGCGGGAAGTCCGGGTACTCCATGCGCGCGAGCATGAAGGCGACCGAGGGGTCTTTCTCGTGGGCGTCGTGGACGAGGCAGTCGTTCTCGTTGAGGCCCGTCTCGGAGCCGAGGTGTATGACCTCAGGCAGCGTCCCGCTCATCCTTATCCCGCGGTCGCGGTTCTTGCCGAAGACCATGGGCTTCCCGTGCTCGAGGTAAAGCACGTTGTCGGGCCGCGCCGTCCGCTCGGCGAAGGAGTCGAACGCGCCGTCGTTGAAGATGTTGCAGTTCTGATAGACCTCGACGAAGGAGATGCCCTTGTGGCGCGCGGCCGCGTCAACGACGGAGCCGAGGTGCTTCACGTCAATGTCAATCGAGCGAGCGACGAAGGTTGCCTCCGACGCGATGGCGAGCGACAGGGGGTTCACGGGGTAGTCAATCACGCCCATCGGCGTGGACTTCGTCTTCTTGCCGAACTCGCTGGTCGGGCTGTACTGGCCCTTCGTCAGGCCGTAGATGCGGTTGTTGAAGAGTACGTAGTTGAGGTCTAGGTTGCGGCGTATGGCGTGCATGAAGTGGTTGCCGCCGATGGAGAGCGCGTCGCCGTCGCCTGTGATGACCCAGACCGACAGCTCCGGGTTCGCCGCCTTGATGCCGGTCGCAATCGCGGGCGCGCGGCCGTGTATGCTGTGGAACCCGTACGTGTTCATGTAGTAGGGGAAGCGCGACGAGCAGCCGATGCCGGAGACGAAGACTATCTTCTCGCGCGGGATGCCCAGCTCCGGCATCACCTTCTGCACGTTGTTCAGTATCGCGTAGTCGCCGCAGCCCGG
>DASPKR010000353.1:0-2327 GCA_035627975.1 Pyrinomonadaceae bacterium
ATATTTCTACCTCGAAGAAGGCACGCGCCTGCGCGCGCACGTGGAGGACGGTCGCGGCTTCATCAGGCGCGCGCGCGAAAAGTATGACCTCGTCGTGCTCGACGCCTACACCATCGGCGGGCAGATTCCTTTCCACCTGACGACGCGCGAGTTTTTCGGGGAAGTGAAGGCGGCGCTCTCGCCGGGCGGCGTGCTGCTGGCGAACGTAAACGGCTCTCTCGAAGGCCGGAGGAGCCGCGTGGTGCGCTCCGAATACAAGACGCTCGCGGGCGTCTTCGAGGGCGTTCACGTCTTCCCGCTCCCCGAAGAGGCGGAGCGCGGCGCCGTGGGAGGCCGACTTGACCCCTCCAGGCGCCGCAACGTCATACTCGTCGCCGCCGACGGCGCCGGGGCGTGGGGGGCGGAGAGGGCGGGCCGAGCGGCCGAAGAGTTGGTGCGCCGGGGCGTGGTGCGCGTGCCGACCTTCGCGGAAGACGCGCGGCGGCTTCTTGAGGGGCCGCTTCGGACGGACGACGTTCCCGTGCTCACGGACGATTATGCGCCGGTTGACACGATGGTCTTTTAGCGCGGCGCTTCTGGCGGCGGCCGCGCTCGCGCCCCCGGCGTGCTCGCGCAAGGCCGCGGCGCCTCCGCCACATAAGGCGCCGCGCTTCGATGGGCAGAGGGCGTACAGCCGCCTCGTCGAGCTTTGCTCCTTCGGGCCGCGCAACCACGGGAGCGAGGGCAAGGCGCGGGCCGAGGGGTGGATAAAGGCGGCGCTCGGAGAGGCGGGCGCGGAGGTTTCCGCCCACGAGTTCCGCCACGCCCCGAAGGGCGGGGGCGCCGAAGGCGTCTTCCGTAACATCGTAGGAAGGATAAGGCCCGAGGAGTCGCGCCGCGTAATGTTCGCGACGCACTACGACACGCGCTCTTGGGCCGACAGAGACCCGCGGCCCGAACGCCGCGGCGAGCCGATTGTCGGCGCGAACGACGGGGCTTCTGGTGTCGCGGTGCTGCTCGAGATGGCCGCGCTATGGAAGTCTGAGCCGCCGCCCGTCGGCGTTGACCTGATATTCTTCGACGGCGAGGACTTCGGGCGCGGGCAGGATTGGGACGAGTATTTTCTCGGGTCGAAGGCGTGGGCGCGCGACTTCGCAGACTACAGGCCGGAGTGGGGCGTCGTCGTTGACATGGTATGTGACGCTTCTTTGAAGTTGAGGAAGGAGAGGGATTCTGTCGCGCGCGCGCCCGCGGTCGTCGCGCGGCTGTGGGAGGCGGCGGCGCGCGTCGGCTCCACGGCCTTCTCGGACGAGGCGGGCGGGCGCGTGCTCGACGACCACACGGCCTTCCTCGAACGTGGCCTGCCCGTGGCGCTCGTGATTGATTTCGAGTACCGTTGGTTCCACACTTCCGGGGACACGCCCGATAAGTGCTCGGCCGAGAGCCTCGGACAGGTGGGGCGCGCGTTGATGGAGGCACTCGAAGCGCCGTAGGCGGGGGGCGAAGGGCCAGTTTGATGATGGGAATGACGCTGAAAAAATTGTCGCGCGGCGGCCGGTCGGTCGCCCTGTCGCTGGCGGTCTCGGCGCTCGCGGCGGGCTGCGAGTCGCCGCCGGCCGGGGGCGCCGCGCCGTCGTCGTCGCCCGCCGCCTCGGCCGCGGCTTCAACTCCGGCCGCCTCACCCGCCGGGAGCCCTGCGATGGTTCAAACTTACACCTACGAAGTCGTCAACCGATTCCCGCACGACCCGAAGGCCTTCACGCAGGGGCTCGTCTTCGACGGCGGGGAAATTCTTGAGAGCACCGGGCAGTACGGCGAGTCAACGCTGCGCAGGGTCGAGCCGAAGACCGGCAAGGTCATAAAGAGCGTGAAGGTGGAGCCCCAGTACTTCGGCGAGGGGCTGACGCTCTTCGGCGGGAAGATTTACCAGCTCACCTGGACGACGCGCCGGGGGTTCATCTACGACCCGGCGAGCTTCGAGAGGCTCGGCGAGTTCAGCTACGACGGAGAGGGATGGGGCCTGACGCACGACGGCGAGAGCCTCATACTCAGTGACGGCACCAGCCAGCTACGTTTCCTCGACCCGGCTACCTTCAAGCTGAAGAGAGCCGTGAACGTCACGGACGAGAAGGGGCGGCCCGTGCGCGACTTGAACGAGCTAGAGCACGTCAAGGGCGAAATCTTCGCGAACATCTGGCACTCCGACCGCATCGCGCGCATTAACCCCTCGACAGGGCGCGTCACGGGCTGGATTGACCTCGCGGGCCTAATGCCGCCTACGGCCATCGGCAACAACCCCGAGGCCGTCTTAAACGGCATCGCATACGACGAGGCGGGCGACCGCCTCT
>DASPKR010000354.1:0-3615 GCA_035627975.1 Pyrinomonadaceae bacterium
GTCGGCGGCAGGAGCATACGGCCGGACGGCCGCGTAGTCGTCACCGTCGAGGTCGAGAACGCGGGCCGCCGCGCGGGCGACGAGGTCGTGCAGCTCTACGTGCGCGACGTTGCGTCGAGCGTCACCCGGCCCGTGCGTGAACTGAAGGGCTTCGAGCGCGTCACGCTTCAACCCGGCGAGCGCCGCCGCGTCTCCTTCACGCTCACGCCCGAGCACCTCGGCTCCCTCGACCAGCGCATGAGGTTTACGGTCGAGCCGGGCGAGTTCCGCGTCTTCGTCGGCACGAGCTCCGTCGGCGGCCTCGAAGACGGCTTCACCGTCGTCAGATAGTGCGGAAGTCAGAGCGCAGAGTGATGAGTAAGAAGCGGAAAATCTTCCGTTCTGCGTTCAACGTTCTGTCTTCCGCACTCCTCCTCCTGTCCGTCCCCTTCAATCATTCCTCAGGGCAGGCCCGGCTGTCGGCCGCGGACGACGCCTTCCTCGAAGACCTCTCGCGGCGCACGTTCCAGTACTTCCTCGACCACGCAGACCCCGAGACCGGCCTCGTGCTAGACCGCGCGCGCACGAACGGCGAGGCCCACCCCGAAGGTCATGCAAGCTTTCGTATAGCAAGCAGCGCCGCGACCGGCTTCGGCCTGACCGCGCTGTGCGTCGGGGCCGCGCGCGGCTGGGTCTCGCGGGAGGAGGCCGTGCGCCGCGCGCTCGTCACCTTACGCTTCTTCGCCGAGCGCGCGCCGCAAGAGCGCGGCTGGTTCCTGCACTGGATGGACGCGCGCACGGGCGAGCGGCGATGGAAGAGCGAATACTCCTCGATTGACACGGCGCTGCTGCTCGGCGGCGTGCTCACCGCCCGGCGCTGCTTCGACCGGGAGCCGGAGGTCGCGCGTCTCGCCACGCTGATTTACGAGCGCGTTGACTTCCCCTGGATGCTCGCGGGCGGCGCGAGCTTCTCGCACGGGTGGCGTCCCGAGACCGGCTTCATCAAGTACCGCTGGGACAACTATAGCGAGCACCTCATACTACAACTGCTCGCCGTCGGCTCGCCCACCCGCCCCGTAAGGCCGGGCGTTTGGCGCGCGTGGGCGCGCAAGCGCATCACCTACGCGGGCCGAACTTTCTTGAGCGACGGCCCGCTCTTCACGCACCAGTTCTCACACGCATGGGTTGACTTCCGCGGCCGCCGCGAGCCGTGGTACCCGTTCACAGACTACTTCGAGAACTCCGTGACGGCGACGCGCGCGCACCGCCAGTTCTGCATAGACCTCTCGGCCGAGTTCCCCGGCTACGCCGAGGACGTTTGGGGCATCACCGCCTCGGACAGCGACGAGGGCTACGTCGCGTGGGGCGGGCCGCCGCGCCACCCCGATATAGACGGCACGGTCGTCCCGTGCGCCGCGGGCGGCTCCCTCATGTTCGCGCCCGACATAGCCCTGCCGGCACTTCGCGCGATGCGCGAGCGCTACGGCGAAAGAATTTACGGGCTCTACGGCTTCGCGGACGCCTTCAACCCGACGACGGGGTGGACGAACCCTGACGTGATCGGCATAGACCTCGGCATCACGCTGCTTTCGGCCGAGAACCTTCGGACGGGCCGCGTCTGGGCGTGGTTCATGGCGAACGAGGAGATTCCGCGGGCTATGCGACAGGTGGGCCTAAGAAAGGTGGCGCGTCGCTAGGACGCGAGCGGCGCGGAGGCGTAAGCCTTATTAGCCGCGCCGCGGCGTTCTCGACTTAACCTTTTTCTACTTTTGCCTCCTGAAAATCCGGTAGCCCCAGGGGTCGAGCGCGAGCGCGGGGAGGGCCGCGGGTCGCGCGGCGGTCTGCGCGGGCGTCGCAGAGTTGATGTCGGGCGTCACGTCGGCGAAGTTGCCGGCCGCCTCAACGAAGCCGACGAAGGGCTCTTTCGAGAGGTTGACGGCGACGAGGAACTCTTCGCCGCCCGCGCGGCGCAGGTATGTGAGCACGCGCGACTCGTCTCCGTTCCTGACCCACACGACCTCGCCCTGCTGTAGCGCCGGGTGAGCCTTTCGCAGCGTGATCATGCGCTGGTAGAAGCGCGGGAAGTGCGGCCGGCGCTTCACGATGGGCCAGAAGATCATCAGCCGCTCGAACAGCGCCGGGTCGCCCGACTCGGCCGTGTCGCCCACCTCCATGCCGTTGTAGAGCATGGGCACGCCGTCGAGCGTGAGCATCAGGGCGGAGGCGGCGAGCGCCGCGGGCTCGCCGAAGCGCGCGATCGCGCGCCGCTCGTCGTGGTTGTCGGAGAAGCGCATGCGCAGGGCGCCGCGCGGGTACTTCGCGGCGTCCGAGGCCCAGGTTTCGCGCAGCGCCGAGGCGGGCCGCCGCCCGTGCAGGACGTCCGTCAAAGCGCCGTGCATCGGCCACGCGTAGTCGAAGTCGAAGGCGCGCACGAGAAGCTCCGGCCTGTCGGACTCGGCTAGCAGCGCGATGTCGGGCTTGACCTTTTCGAGCGCCTGCCGGGCCTGCTCCCAGAAGGCGGTCGGCACCTCGGCGGCGACGTCGCAGCGGAAGCCGTCGAGGTCGAACTCTTTCACCCAGTAGGTGAGCATGTCGGCCATGTACTTCCGCAGCGCCGGGCTTTCGTAGTTGAGCTCGGCCACGTCCGTCCAGTCGTGCGGCGAGTTTATCCTCCCCGTCGAGGGGTCGCGGACGTAGAACTCGGGCGTCTTCATCATCACGCTGTCCCAGGAGGTGTGGTTGGCGACTACGTCAATGAAGACCTTCATGTCGCGGCGGTGCGCCTCGCGCACGAGCCGCTTGAGGTCGTCGGCCGTGCCGTAGTCCGGGTTTATCGCGTAGTAGTCGCGCACGGCGTAGGGGCTCCCGATAGTCCCCTTCTTCTTCTCCTGCCCCAGCGGGTGAATCGGCATGAGCCAGAGGATGTTGACGCCGAGCTCCTTGAGCCGGTCGAGTTGGGCGGTGACGCCGTTGAAGTTGCCCTGCTCGGAGAAGACGCGCGGGAAGATTTCATAGACGACGCCGTTCTTGACCCAGGCGGGCACGTCCGTGCGCGCAGTCTCCTTCGAAACGTCTCGCTGCTGCTGACGCGCCAGGGCGCCGCCGTGGGCGGGCGCAAGGAGCACGACGAGGGCGGCGACTCTAAGCAGCCTGTTTTTCGTCAACATGTTCATCGCCCCCTGCCCTCGTCGTCTATGAGCCCGGTGCTGGGCACCGGCTGCGCCGACTGCTGCACGAGCAGCGGCTCCTCCTCGTCGCCTCTTATGACGGCGCTCTCCGGCACGTCGCGGTCGGCCTCGTCGCGCACGAACGAGACGCACAGCGCGGCGACCAGCAGGAAGGCCCCGCCCGCCATCACTACGAAGAGCGGCGCGCGCGGGTTGTCGGGGCCGAAGACGGCGCGGATGACCGGGCCGAAGGTGAACGAGGCGATTATCTCGGGGATGACGATGAAGAAGTTGAAGACGCCCATGTAAACGCCCATCCGCGTCGGCGGCCACAACGTGCTGGAGCCGGCCCTCGACGCGCGCTGCGTCCTGACGGGGCCGCACACCTCGAACTTCGCCGAGATCGTCCGCGCCTTCCTCGAACACGGCGCCCTCGTCCAACTGCCCGAGGTCGAAGAGGGCGCGGCGG
>DASPKR010000355.1:0-10152 GCA_035627975.1 Pyrinomonadaceae bacterium
ACGTCCTGCTCGACTACCTCGACAGGAACGCCGGGAAGCAGTAGCCCGCAACTCGATGTTCTTTACCGATTCGTACCAGGCTCTCAGGCGCGGCGAGAAGCGGCGCGCGCTGCGGCTGGTCATGCTATCAGTCATGACGCTCGTGGCCCTGGGGCTGCCGGTGGGCTTCTTTATGTTGCGCCGTTTCGAGGCATCGGTCACCTTTCACCCTGAGCGCGAGCCGGCGGGCGGCTCGTGGAAAGTCCCCGCGGGCGGCGAGGACGTTTGGTTCACGACCGCCGACGGAGTGCGCCTGCACGGCTGGTTCCTTCGCGCGGGCCAGCGGCCGGCCGCCGCGACCGTCATCTTCTTCCACGGCAACGGCGGCAACATAAGCTATGCCGACTGGGTCGGCGTGAACCTCTCGCGCCGCGGCTTCGACGTGCTGCTCTTCGACTACCGCGGCTACGGGCGCAGCGAGGGCGCGCTCACCGACGAGCGCGGCATCTACGCGGACGCCGACGCCGCCTACGACTTCGTCGTGCGCGAGCGCGGCGCCCCGCCCGAGAGGCTCGCGCTCTACGGCCAGTCTCTGGGGACGGCGGCCGCGGTGGACGTGGCTTCCCGAAGGCCGTGCGGCGCGCTCGTCCTCGAATCCGGCTTAAGCAGCGCGGGCGAGATGGCGGGCGTGATAATCCCGTGGCTCCCGCGCTTCGTGCGGGGCCTGACGCGCAACAAGTTCGACTCCGTCGGTAAACTCCCGCGTGTCGGCTGCCCCGTGCTGGTCGCTCACGGCGACCGCGACGAAGTGATACCCGTCGCGCAGGGGCGCGCGCTCTACGAGGCCGCGCCCGAGCCCAAGCGGCTAGTGGTCATTCCCGGCGCGGGCCACAACGACCTCTCAATCGTCGGCGGCGCGCAGTACCTCGACGCGCTCGCAGGGTTCGTGAAGGAAAGCGTCCAGCCAGTCGGAGACGAACGTTGAGACGGACAGCAAGCCCTCAACTTAATCGTCTCGCCGTCGCGCTCGCCTTCGTGCTGCTCTCGGCAATCTCAGCGGGCGCGCAGGGGGAGCAGCAGAAGGTCTTGCGCTGGGGCGCAGACCCGAGCGGCGGCGCGCCCTACGTCTTCACAGACCCGGCGCACCCGGACAAGTACGTCGGCTACGAGCTGGAGATGGTCGAGGCGCTCGCCTCCGCGATGAAGCGGCGGCCCGAGTTCGTCCCGACCGACTGGGAGACAATCGTCGAGGCTTTGCAGCGCGGCTCCTTCGACGTGATCGTGAACGGGCTCGAGCCGACGGCCGACCGCGAGCGCGTCATCCTCTTCAGCAAGCCCTACTACATCTTCCAGCTACAGCTCACAGTGCGCAAAAGCGAAACGCGCATCAGCTCGCTCGAAGATTGCCGCAAGCGCCTCGTCGGCACGCTCGGCAACACGGCTGCGTCGCGGCTGATGGAGAAGGAGGGAATCCCCTTCAAGGGCTACGCAGACCCGGTGGCCGCCTACCGCGACCTCGAGCTAGGGCGCATTGACGCCGTCCTGATGGACGTGCCGATGGAGATGTTCTACGCGCGCGAAAATGCGCGCCTCAAGCCGGCGGGCGAGCCCTTCCACCGCGGCGCCTACGTCGTGGGGCTGCGGAAAGGGGACGGGGCGCTCAAAAGCGAGGTTGACAAGGCGATTGACGAGATAACGCGCGACGGCACGCTCGAACGAATACTGACGAAGTGGAAGCTCTGGAACGCCGCGCAGGCGGAGCTTCAGGCCGCCGCGCTCGCGGGCGAAGAGAAGCAGGCCCCGCCCGCCGCATACGAGGTCACGGGCACTTCCTTCAACTGGGGAGAGGCGCTGCTTCGACTGTCGCGCGCTGCGCTCGTTACCGTCATGCTGTCGTTCGGCGCGATGATAATCGCCGTCACGCTCGGCCTCGCGCTCGCGCTCGGGCAGTCGAAGGGGCCGGCGTGGCTGCGCGCGCTCACGACCATCTACGTCGAGTTCTTCCGCGGCACGCCCGTCCTCGTGCAGCTCCTGTTCCTATACTTCGGCCTGCCTAAGCTCGGGCTGGCTATGCCGGGCTGGCTCACGGCTCTGGTGGGCTTGGGGCTCAACTACGCCGCGTACGAGTCGCAGGTCTATCGCGCCGCGCTCGACGCCGTGCCGCGCGGTCAGACCGAGGCCGCGTACTCGCTCGGGATGTCGCCCCTCCTGGCCTTCCGGCGGATAATCCTGCCGCAGGCGCTTCGCATCGCTCTGCCGCCGATGACGAACGACTTCGTCTCGCTCTTCAAAGACACTTCGGTCGCCTTCGCCATCTCGGTCTGGGAGCTTGCGACCGCCTACCGCGAGCTTGCCAACGCCTCGGGCGAGTTCATGCTCCTCGGCGTAATCGTCTCGGCCTTTTATCTTTTGATGAGCCTGCCGCTCGCGCACCTCGCGCGCAGGCTGGAATCGAGAATGCGGAGCCGGCAGGCGGAGCGCGAGCCGGCCGGGGAGGAGGCCGAGGCGTGATACGGGCGGAAAACGTCGGGATGAAGGCGGGCGACGCGACCATCCTGCGCGGCGTCAATTTCGAGGTCGCCGAGCGGAAGGTCTTAGGCGTCATAGGCCCTTCGGGGAGCGGCAAGAGCACGCTACTTCGCTGCCTGAACGGCCTGAACCGCATCACGGAGGGCGCGGTCGAGTGCGACGGCGTGCGGCTCGAAGCCTCGCTCACGGATCAAGAGTATCAGCGGCGCGTCAAGCAGCTACGGCGCCGCGTCGGCATGGTCTTCCAGCACCTATACCTCTTCCCGCACCTCACCGTGCTCGGGAACATAACGGAGGCGCCCGTCCACGTCCTGCGCCAGCCCAAACGCGACGCCGAGGCGCGAGCCCTCGAGCTGCTTGAGAACGTCGGGCTCGCGAAGGCGGCCCGCCGCTTCCCCGAGTCGCTCTCGGGCGGCGAGCAGCAGCGAGTCGCAATCGTCCGCGCGCTCGCCATGCGCCCGCGCGTGCTTCTGTTCGACGAGCCGACGAGCGCCCTAGACCCGCGCCGCAGCTCGGAGCTTCGCGCGCTCTTCCGGCGCTTCGCCGAAGAAGGGCAGACGATGGTGATAGTCTCTCACTCGATGAAGTTCCTCGAAGGCATCGCCGACTGGATGCTCTACATGGAGGCGGGCGAGATAGTCGAGCAGGGCGAGACGGCCAGGCTCTTCGGCGACCCGCAAGACCCGCGCACGCGCGACTTCCTCCGACAGGCACACTAAAACGATGACGAAAAAGCTGCTGTCAACAACGCTCGCGCTCGCGGCCTGCTTCGCGCTAGCCCGTGCGCAGGAGGCGCCGAAGCCGGCCGCCGCCCCCCAGACCCCTTCGCCCGCCGCCGAGATGGACAGGCGCGTGCGCGAGGAGGCCGCGCGCTTCCGCGGCCGCGTCAGCCTCTTCGCAAAGAACCTCGACACGGGCGAGACCTACTCGTTCGGCGGCGACGACCGCGTGCGGACGGCGAGCACTATCAAAGTCGCCGTGATGATCGAGGCTTGGGCCCGCGTCGCCGAAGGGCGCGCGAAGTGGACTGACGAGCTGGTGCTCGCGAAGGAGAAGAAGGTCTCTGGCTCGGGAATTCTCCCCGAGTTCGCCGATGGCCTGAAGTTGACGCTGCGCGACGGCGTGACCCTCATGATGACCCTGAGCGACAACACTGCGACGAACCTCCTGCTCGACGTGCTGACGGCCGACGCCGTCAACGCCCGCATGGAGTCGCTAGGGCTGAGAGAGATTCGCCTGAACCGCAAGGTCGGCGGGGGCGGCGAGAGCGAGGAAGGGAAGCGCGAGGAGAGCAAGCGCTTCGGCCTGGGGCGCAGCACGCCGCGCGAGATGATCGTGCTGTTGGAGAAGCTCGAGCGCGGCGAAGTCGTTAGCGCCGCCGCCTCGAAGGAGATGCTCGAACTGATGAAGCGCGAGCAGAACCGCCACGGCATCTGGCGCGGCCTCTGGCAAATCCCGAAGGCCACGAAGTCGGGCGCTCTCGACGCGCTGCGAGCCGACGTGGGGCTAATCTACCACCCGCGCGGCCGCATAGCCCTCGCCGTCACCTGCGACGACATGCCCGGCGTCGAGTGGACGCCCGACAACCCCGGCCTCCTCCTCATGTCCCGCCTCTCGGATATCGTCCTCTACGGCCTGGGCAGGTAGGCCCCGGCAGCTTGGAGCCCGGAGCCCGGAACTTTAAACTTGCCCTATGGCTAACCCTGCGAGGCGGCTGGCGGAGAACGTCGCGGGCGACTTCTTCGTGGACGGGACGTGCATTGACTGCGACGCGTGCCGGCAGATTGCGCCGCTCACGTTCCGCGACCACGGCGACCAGTCGAGCGTCTATCGCCAGCCCGAAACCGAAGCCGAGACGCTGAGGGCGCTCATGGCGCTGGCGGCATGCCCCACGGGCTCTATCGGGACGACGGGCGGGCAGAGCGCGCGAGCGGGCGTCGAGGCTTTCCCTGAGCGGATTGACGGGAACGTCTATTTCTGCGGCTTCACAGCCGAGTCGAGCTTCGGCGCCTGGAGCTACCTGATTGTCCGGCCGGAGGGCGAGGGCGGCAACGTCCTAGTTGACTCACCGCGCTTCACGCGCCCTCTCGTCCGAAAGATTCGGGAGATGGGGGGCGTCGCCACCATCTTCCTCACACACCGCGACGACGTGGCAGACCATGACGCTTTCGCGCGCGAGTTCGGCGCCGCCAGAGTCATGCACCGAGACGACAACGCCGCCCGCTACGGCGTCGAGCGCGTCGTCGAGGGCGGCGCTGCCGCCCGTCTAGACGGCGACCTCATCGTCATCCCCACGCCCGGCCACACGCGCGGCCACGCCGTACTGCTCTACAAAGAAAAATACCTCTTCACGGGCGACCACCTCGCATGGTCGCCGACGCGGCGGACGCTCACGGCCTTCCGCAGCGCCTGCTGGTACTCCTGGGCCGAGCAGGTGCGCTCGATGGAGCGCCTGCTTGACTACAGCTTCGAGTGGGTGCTGCCCGGCCACGGGCGCATACACCACGACACGCCCGAAGGGATGCGCGAGCACCTCGTCAACTGCATCGGGTGGATGAAGTCGGTCGGGAAAGGTTAGAAGAGCGAGCGGCCGACGAAGTAGAGCGCGAGCAGGAGGAGGAGGCTTGCGACATTAGCGGCCAGCGCGGCGGCCCACGACCGCGCCTTCTTCCGCCAGTTGAAGGCCATCAGCACCACGCCCTCGACAACCAGGTTGAGCGGGAAGCTCATGACAATCGCCTCGCGCGCCGAGAGGCTCAGCAGCACGCCGAGGACGGTCGTTACCGTGTTCATCGCGAGGCTCGCGACCGCGGAGCGGCCGAGCGAGCCCCAGCGGACGAGCCAGAGCACCAGCGCCTCGGCGACGAAGACGACGGCGAAGACCGGCAGTGGGTTAAAGCCCGTCGCGGCCGAGACGGGCTCTATCGCCACGTCGAACGCAGGGAAGAGTGGGACGGGCATTCTTCCGGCTCCTGTCTTCCGGGTTCTTCCTTACTGCATCTCGTCGAGCTTCTGCCGGAACGCTTCGGTCTCGGGGCTGCCCGGCGCGAGCTTCTCCAGTCGCTCGACGGCCTCGCGCGCGGCCTCCCTGTCCTTCTTGTTGAGGGCGGCGGCGGCGAGGTTCTTCCAACCGTTGAGGTGCCCGGGGTCAACGGCTATGGACTTGCGGTACTCGGCGATGGCGCGGTCGAAGTCCTTGCGGTTGAAGAAGGTGTTGCCGAAGTCCGTGCGCACGTCGGGCGAGTCGGGCTTGACGGCGAGCGCGCGCTCGTAGAAAGTGGCGGCCGCCTCGAAGTCGCCCGCGTCGTACTTCGTGTTGCCCATCAACACGAGCGCGTCGAAGTCTCTGGGCTTAATCGCGAGCGCGCGGTCGGCGTAGAGCGCCCCCTTCGTGTAGTCGCTAAGGCCGTAGAAGACCTTCGCGGCCTCCACCTGCGCGTCGAAGTCTTTGGGGCTGCGGTCGGCCTTGTCCATAGCCTGTTGAGCCTTGGCGGAGGTGGACGCGGCCGAGCCTTCGCCCGCGCCCGCGGCGCCGCCCCCGATGTCAGGGTGGTCGGGCGGAAGCTCCCCGGCGCTCTGGTCGGGGCCGAGCGGGCCGGCCTGACCGGCCCCGCCCGCGGGCCGGGCGGCAGCGACGAGCTTCGACGGGTTGGTTATTGCGTTAGTGACGTAGAAGCCGAGGGCGAAGCCGACGACCAAACCGGCGACGCAGATGATTATGTTCTTCCGCATACGGCGCAATTCTTACAGGATGCGGGGCGCGCAGGTCAAATGTGAGCGAATTTTTCGCCGGCGAACGGGGCCGCCGATTTGAGTTGCTGAGCCGGGGGCGTTTGGTTATCATCTGGGCTGTAAATGTCGCAGGCGAAACCCCACAGGCATTCCCGCGGGCGTTCGCCGTCTTGATTTCCCCGTGTCTGTTGAACGTTCCGAATTAAACCGTGATGTCCGCCCTCGAAGAGACTAAAAGCGAAATAGGTGTGCGCAAAGCGCAGGCCGTGTTGCCGTCGGCCCCCTCGCTCGTGACGCGCTTCCTTAACCTCCTGAGCAGCGTGCGCTTCGGCGTCGTCGTGCTAATACTGCTCGTCATAGCCTGCATGATCGGCATGCTCGTCATGCAGCAGAACGTGGAAGGGTTCGACAAGTACTACGCCGAGCTGACGCCCGCGTCGAAGTTCCTGTTCGGCGCCCTGGGCTTCTTCGACATCTACCACGTCTGGTACTTCAACGCGCTCCTGCTCATACTCTCGCTCAACATCGTGCTCGCCTCGATTGACCGCTTCCCCTCGGCGTGGTCTTTCGTCAGGCGAAAGAAGCTCGACGCCTCGCCCCGCTGGCTCGCCGGGCAGGAGCAGAGCGCCACACTACGGCTCGAGGGCGAGAGCGGCCAGGCGGTCGCCATGAGGATAGCGGAGGCCTTCAAGGTCGGGCGCCTGAAGTCAACCATCACGGAGAAGAACGGCAAGACCTTCGTCTTCGGCGAGCGCGGGGCGTGGAACCGCCTCGGCGCCTACGCCGTACACGTTGCGCTGCTGACCATCTTCTTCGGCGGCTTCCTCACCGCCCAGTTCAGCCGCGTCGGCAACATGCCGCTGGAGCCCGGCGACACCGCCAGCACGATGAACGAGCGCATCGTCGAGCGCGACCAGTTCAGCATTGCCGAGTACCAGCTCCCCTTCGAGGTCGAGTGCACCGACATCCAACAGACTCTCATCAAGAAGGAAGGGGCGATCACGGCCGACAACACGCTCGACTGGCTCACCCGCATCAAGATAAAAGACCCGGAGCGCGGAGAGACCGAGGCGGTCGTGCACATGAACAACCCGTTCGACTACCGCGGCTACCGCTTCTTCCAGGCGAGCTTCATAGGCGAGGGCAAGGCGCGCGAGATTCGCCTTCAGGTGACGCCCGCCTCGGGCGGCGCGCCGCAGGAGTTGACCATCCCGCGTGACGGCTCGGCCACCCTGCCCGACGGCACGCGCATAGACTTCGCGGACTTCCAGGCCAACTTCTCGCTCGGCAACCGGCAGGAAGAGGTGGACGGGAGCTTCTACACTAACCCCGCGGCCGTTTTAGGCGTGACCCCCGCGGGCGGCGGCGCCCGCCAGAGGGCCTTCGCCTTCCCGCCCGCGATTGCCGACAACGCGCCCTTCGCCAAGCAGCCCGTCGGCGGCTACACCTTCCGCCTGCTCTCCTTCGAGAAGGTGCCGAAGGCGCACGTACTCTCGGTTCAGAAAGACCCCGGCGCGACGGTGGTCTATGTCGGCTTCACGCTGCTGGGCCTGACGCTCTGCGCGGTCTTCTTCTTCTCGCACGACCGCGTGTGGGCGCACATTGAGGAGCGCGAAGACGGGCGCTTCGAGGCCGTCATCGGCGGCAACACGAACCGGAACCACCTGGGCTTCGGCGACCGCTTCCGGCGCGTAATCGAGGCCGCGGGCGGTGAGACTTTCGAGGTGAAGAAATCATGAGCGAAGTTTTGAAGCAGCCGGCCGTGGTCGCTGCGCCGGCGATAAAGATTAAAGAGTCGGGCCTGTCATCCTACCTGCCCGCGGCGCTGGCGGTCGTAGGCGCAGTGGCGCTCACGCTCCTCCGCATAGAGGTCGGGGGCGAGCGCTTCATCGGCGACGTGTCGCTGATGATGCTCGCGCTCGCCTGCTACCTGGCGGCCGCGGTCTTCCACCTGACGAACCTCTACGCGCCTTCGACCCTCTTCCAGCGGCTCGGCCTCTGGGCGGCGACTCTGGGCGTCTTCTTCAACCTCGCGAGCTGGGGCGTGCGCTGGGTCGCGGCCTTCGACCGCGAGTGGGCCATACACGTCACGCAGGGGACGCCGATGCCCTGGGTGTGGCGCTACATCCCGTTCGCGAACCTTTACGACCTGAGCCTCGCCTTCGCCTTCGGCGCGGGCATCACGACGCTTCTTATCGCGCACCGGCCGTCGTTCCACTTCCTCGGCGCGGTCTCCTTGCCGCTCGCGGCGATCATTCTCGTACTCGCGCGCTTCATCGGCGGCGAGTTGATAAACCTGCCGCCCGTGCTCGACAGCTACTGGCGCCCCATACACGTCGGCATCGCGTCGCTCTCCTACGGCATCGCGCTCGTCTGCTTCGCCGTCGCGGTCGTCTATCTGCTCAAGGACGGGGTGAAGACGGAGGCGATGGCCGTCTGGTCGAGCATCTTCGCAATCGCGGTCATCGCGACCGTGAGCCGCGGCACGGTCTTCTTCCCCTCGACGCTCGGCACCTACGGCGCCTCGACTTTCTTGCAGCCCCGCATGCCGCTGCCTCTGCGCGCGGAAATCCCCTACGTCGGCTGGCTGCTGCTGCTCGCGGGCGTGCTGCTCGCGGGCGTTATTGCCCTCTTCTGCCGTTACCTGTACGGCGGCGCCGGCGAGCAGTCGCGCCGCTGGGGCCACCACCTTCTCAAGGCCGCGCTCGCTACGCAGGCGCTGGCCGTCTGCGTGCTCGTGTGGCAGGTGAAGGCCGTGTCTGACATCGCCGTGTGCTCGGGCGAGCGCCCGGCCGGGACTGCGTGCGTGGCGACGTGGCAGTTCCAGAAGTTCGGCGCCTGGATGGCGGGGCAGGACGGGATGACGCCGCAGCAGGTTGCGGCGATTGACCCGGCGAGGCTGGAGCAGGCCGCTTCGCAGTTCCTGAGCCAGAGGAACGACGAGCTTTACCTGAGCCTCAACGCCAACCCGGTCGAGCTCGCCGCGCTGATAACCGCGTTCGCAGGCACGCTCTTCGTCATCATCTTCAGCTTCCGCACAGACAAGCTGCGCGAGGCGCTCCCGGCGAAGGAGAAGATTGACTCGCTGATGTACAAGACGGCGGGCGTCACTTTCGCGGGCCTCGCGCTGCTTCTGATGACGGGGGCGGTGTGGGCGAACGAGTCGTGGGGGCGCTACTGGGGGTGGGACTCGAAGGAGACGGGCGCCTTCGTCGCGTGGCTCACCTACGGCGCGTTCCTCCACACGAGGATTTCGCGCGGGTGGGCGGGCCGCTCCTCCGCCTACTTCGCGATCGTCGCCTTCCTGCTCGTGGTGTTCACGTACCTTGGCGTAAGCTACCTGCTGCCGGGCCTGCACTCTTACGCATGAGTGAAGCGGCGTGCGGCGGGAGACGAGCTGAAACAGCTTATCTCTCGTCGCCCGCCCCTCGCCCCCGCTTTATGACAAGAGAGAACGTCCTCTTCGGCGCGGTCGGGCTGCTGCTCGGCTACCTGATAGCCTTCCACGTCGTCGTCCACGTCAACCAGGGCGAGGCGGGATCGCGGCTCGCTGCCTCTTCGTCTGCGGCCGGTCAGGGCGCTGACGAAGTGCTCCCGCCCGACCACCCGGCGCTGCCGACGAACGAGGTGAAGGACAGGCAGCGGCTCCTGTCCGCGGCCGAGGCGGCTGCGCGCGCCGCCCGCGAGAGCCCGAAGGACTTCGATGCGCAGGCGAAGGCCGCGGACGCCTACATGGAGGCCGGGAGCTTCGAGGACGCTATTGACTTCCTGACGCGCGCCAACGAGCTCCGGCCCGACGACTACGGCACGCTCGTCAAGCTCGGCAACTCCTACACGGCGGCCGAGCGATACGAGACGGCCGAGAAGTGGTACAAGGCCGCGCTCGCCAAGAAGCCCTCCGACCCGGACGTG
>DASPKR010000356.1:0-2758 GCA_035627975.1 Pyrinomonadaceae bacterium
GCGCTGACAGTGCTTGCGAGCTACGTCGCAGTCCGGCACATGCGCGTCACGAGGACGCACCTTTTGCAGGCGAAGGCGTGCCTTGCATTTCTAAACGTCGCCCCGGGGGCGTGCCTCGGCGAGAAGGTTCTTGAGAACGTCCCGGCGCTGCGGGCATGGGCGAACAGGCTCGACGGGATGGGCTTCCTGCGCCCGGGCCTCCTGAAGAGCGGCCGCGTGAGTGAGTTCGCTGACGACGAACAGGCGGCGCCCGCCTCGCACGGAACGTTCGAGATTACAGACGCGGGCGACGGCACATACACAGCCCAGGGGACGGCCACGCTCGCGCGGCGCGGCGAGCCCGCGGACGCCGTCGCCCTCGCCTACGAGGATGGCGCGGGCGAGGCTCACGTCTTCGCGCTGGCGGAGATCGAGGGAGCGTGGACGATTTACGGAAGCCTGCGGCAGTTCAGCCCGCGCCGGTACGTCCGCTGGCGGAAGGCTTTCGCGGCGGGCGAGCTACCGCCGCAGGCGGTCGCGCTCTCCGCATGGGCTTTCGACGCGGAGACGGGCAGCGCCCAAAGGATCGGCGGCACACGCCCCTTTCGAAGGGCCGAATGAACGAGACTGTTCAGACCGCGCAGCGCCCCGCGATAAGCATCTTCTTCCCCGCTTACAACGACGCGGGCTCAATCGCCCTGCTCGTCGAGCGAGCGCACGAGACTCTCGAATCGCTGGCCGGTGACTTCGAGGTCATCGTCGTCAACGACGGGAGCACCGACTCTACGCAGGGGGTATTGGACGAGCTGGCCCGCCGTCGCCCCGCCTTGCGCGTCATCCGCCACGAGCGAAACCGCGGCTACGGCGGCGCTCTCCGTTCAGGCTTCGCGGCGGCCACGAAGGAGTTCGTCTTCTACACGGACGGCGACGGGCAGTACGACGTGCGCGAGTTGGAAAAGCTCGTCCCTCTCCTGACTGAAGGCGTTGACATCGTCAACGGCTATAAGTTAAAACGCGCCGACGACGCGAGCCGTAAGGTCATCGGCGCCGCGTACAACCGCCTGGCGCACCTTCTTTTCAGAATCCCCGTGAGGGACGTTGACTGCGACTTCCGCCTAATCAGGCGGCGCGCCCTTGAGCGCGTGCGCCTGACCTCCACGAGCGGCGTCATATGCGTCGAGCTAGTGCACAAGCTTTGCGCCGCGGGCAGCCGCTTCGCGGAGGCGCCGGTTCAACACTACCCGCGCGAGCACGGCCGCTCGCAGTTTTTCACGGCGCGGCGCGTGGCGCGAACGGCGCTCGACCTGCTCCGGCTCTGGGTTAAACTCGTCGTGCTGAAGCGCGCCTGATGCCAGTACCGTTTCTAGATTTGAGAAGACAGCACGAGGAGGTCGCCTCCGAGGCGTTAGAAGCCGTCGGGCGCGTCCTCGCCTCCGGCTCCTACGTGCTGGGCCGCGAGGTCGAAGCCTTCGAGGCGGAGTGGGCCGCGTACTGCGGCGTGCGCGCCGCGGCTGGCGTGAACAGCGGCACGGACGCGCTCGCTCTCGCTCTCTTAGCGACCGGCGCCGTGAGGCCGGGCGCGGGCGACGAGGTCATCACATCGCCCTTGAGCGCGGGCTACACTGCGCTCGCGATTCTAAACGCTGGCGGCGTCCCCGTCTTCGCGGACGTTGATGAGAGCACCGCTTGCCTCGCCCCCTGCGCGCTCGAAACGGCGCTCACGCCGCGCACTCGGGCCGTCGTCCCCGTCCACATCTACGGCCGCATGGCCGACGTGGAAGGCGTTCGCGACTTCGCGCGGCGGCGCGGCCTCGTTGTCGTCGAGGACGCGGCGCAGGCTCACGGCGCGGGGCTTCGGGGCGTGCGCGCGGGCGCTCATGGCGGCGCCGCGGCATTCAGCTTTTACCCGACGAAAAACCTGGGCGCCTACGGCGACTGCGGCGCCGTCACTTCCGACGACCCGCGCGTCATCGAGACGGTTAAGGAACTAAGACAGGGTGGGCACGCGGCGGCAATGCGCGGGCGCATGGCGGGGCGGAACTCGCGGCTCGACGAGTTGCAGGCCGCTCTGCTGCGCGTCAAGCTCAGGCGCCTTGACAAGTGGAACCAGCGCCGGCGCGAAGTCGCGGAGACTTACCGGCGTCTCCTCTCGGACGCTGGCATCACCTTGCCGCAGCCGGCCGCGCCCGAGTCGCACGTCTTCCACCTCTTCGTCGTGCGCCACACGGCGCGCGAGCGCCTGCGCCGTCACCTCTGCGCGCGCGGCGTCGAGACGCTGGTACACTACCCCTTCCTCCTCCACCAGCAGACGCTCTTCCGAAGCGAGCACCAACGGCCGCTCCCCGTCGCCGAAGCCCTCGCCCGGGAAATCCTCTCGCTCCCGCTCTACCCGCAAATCCGCGACGAAGAGGTGCGCGAGGTCGCGGCCGCGATTCTCGACTTCAAGGGCTGAGATTTCATTCAGCCCTTCTCCTTTTCGGCTACGCAGACGGCGGAGAGGCCAGCGGGCAAGTTCCGGCCGGCGCGGAGCAGTCGCGCTTCGGCGATGAGAGCGCGCGTAAAGAGACTGTTGAGCCGCGCGAGCGACGGCGGCAAGGGCTTCACGTCCGAGCCCGAGTCGGCTACGCCGAGCCGCTTGAGAAGCAGTCGCCTCACCGCCGCGAGCGGCAGGAGGAAGGAGTTCGCGTAGGTCGCCCGCGTGATTTTAAATCCCGCGGCTTTCATCCTCCCGGCGAGCACGGGCAGGCTGTACCGGCGCTGCGTGCCGAGCGCATCGTCG
>DASPKR010000357.1:0-11713 GCA_035627975.1 Pyrinomonadaceae bacterium
GCGCGAGCCGCTCACCTCGGGCGCGAGCATGAGTGCCTACCTCGCCGCCAACGCCTACTTCCGCCACCCAGATTTGTTCTCCGGCACGATCCCGATGAGCGGGAGCTACGACGTGCGCTCGTGGTTCGACGGCTACCACGACGACAACGTCTATTACAACAACCCAGTAGAGTACCTGCCGAACCTGAACGACGACTACTACCTGCCGCGCCTGCGGCGCGCTCGCGCCATAGTCATACTCTCGGGGCAGGGCGCCTACGAGGCGCCGGAGCGCAGCCGCGAGCTCTCCGCGATACTGCACGCCAAGCAGATTCCGCACACGCTCGACATCTGGGGTCCCGACGTGAATCACGACTGGCCCTGGTGGCGCAAGATGCTGCCCTACTGGCTGAACCGCCTGCTCTGAGCGGGGCTACGAGACAAAGACGAAGGGGTGAGCCGTAAAGGAAAGTCGCTTCCTTTACGGCTCATCCCTTCGAGCTTTGAGCGCCGCGCCTCAGGGCGACGGCGTCACGTCCAGGCGCGCGTTCTTCGTTGTGCCGTTCGCCGTGGCGCTGACGTTAACGGCGGTCGGCGCCCCCACGTCGAAGGTCTGTATCGTGAAGGTCGCCTGGTCGGTGTTCGTCAGCGTGAGCGTCAGCGGGTGGACCGACAGCCCCGACGAGGGGCTTATGAACTTCGCCACCCCCGGCTTGCCGGTCTTCAGAGTCACCTCCACGCCCGAGGCCCCCGCCGCGCACTCGAGCTTCACCGTGCCGATGCTCTGCCCGCCGCCCCCCAGCGAGGAGGGCGACACGAACAGGCTGCGCAGGCCCACGGGCCTGACAGTGAGTGGCGCCGAAGCGCTCGACGTGCCGAAGGCGGCCGCCACCTGCCCCGACTGCTCCGCCGCGACGCCCTGAGTCTGTATCGCCAGCCTCGCCGAGGACTGGCCCTGTGGTATGCGCAGCAGTAGCGGCGCGGACGAGCCGGGGACGTTGGTCGTGGCGGCGAGGCCGTCCGAGACTTCTACGAAAGTGTCGAAGGGCGCGACGCCCGTGAGCGTCACCTTGAGCGTGGGCTTCTGGCAGGCCGAGCCGCCGGGGACGGAGTCGTGCGTGACCTCCACGGAGGAGATACCCATCACCGTGGTCTTCTGCCGGCCCGTGTTGTCGTTCGGGAACGTGTCGGCCTCGTCGGCCGAGACGGTGGCCTCGTTGGTGTGCTGCCCCAACTGCGAGGCGGTGACGGTGACGTTGATGATGGCCTTGCCCTTCTTGACCGCACCGTCGTGTGTGTTGTCGAAGACGCGCATCGTGCCGAGCGCGCAGTTGACCGAATTGCCGGTGAACGAGCAGCCCGTCCCGGTGAAGTCGCTAGAGGCGTGGAGGCTTACGCCCGTGACGGCGAGCCCCGCCGGGACGTTGTCAGCGACCGTGACGTTGTGGGCCTCGGCCGGGCCGCGGTTATAGACGCGCAGCGTGTATGTGAAGGAAGAGCCGACGCCGACGGGGTCTTGCGAGTCGCGCTTCGTTATCTCCATGTCGGCGACGACCAGCTCGAAGGCGCCGATGTCCGAGCCGTCGCCGCCGCCCGCGTTCGGGGTCGAACCGATGTCCATCGGCCGCGGCGAGCCGCGCTGGTCGGTCGTGACGCCGGTGGCCGGCTCGGCCTGGTCTATGGCGGGGCTCGTGAGCTGCAAGGCGAAGGTGTCGGTCGGCCCGCCGTTGTCGGCGGGCGAGGTGCCTACGAGCAAAGGGTTGGCCTCGCTGTGCGAGCCAGCGAAGCCGCCGGAGTTGGGGTTCGACTGAATGATGTTGGAAGTGCCGGCGCTCGCCACCGAGCCGCCGTTCGTCGTCTCGGAGAAGTAGTCGCTCACGGCGGCGGGCGTGGCCTCGCCGTTAGTGGAGTTGGAGAGGATGGTGTTGTTGAGCGTAACGGAACCCTGCGCGACGGGGAGCGCCGGCCCCCCTTGCGTGGCCTCGCCGCCGGAGCCGAGGTTGAAGACCGCCCCGCCGCCGTCAGACGCCGCGTTGTGCGCGACCGTCGAGTTTGTGAAGATGACCGTGCCGTTGAGGTTGAAGAGGCCGCCGCCGTAGCCCTTCGGGTCGCTGTTGAAGCCTTCGCCGGGGGCGAGGGCGGAGTTGTTGGCGATGGTGCTGTTGACGACCGTGACGCTGCCGCCGTAGTTGAAGACGGCGCCGCCGAAGCCGGCGCCGCCGCCGCCGGCCCCTCGGCTCCCGAAGCCCTGGGCGCCACCATAGCCGGGGCTCCCGCCGGCGCCGCTGCCGTTGCCGCTGCCGCCGCCGAAACCGCCATCAGAGCCTACGGAGCTCGACCCGCCTGAGCCGCCGCCGCCGCCGAAGCCGCCGGCGCTGCCCTCGGAGCCGGTGGCGCCGCCCCCCCCGCCGAAGCCGCCCGCGGCGCCCGGCGCGCCGCCGTTGGGCGGGCCGCCGGTGCCGCCGGTGGCGTCGCCGCCGAGACCGCCGCCGCCTTCAGTGCCGTTGAACCCAGCGCCGCCGGAGCCGCCCTGCGCGGCGTTATTAGCGAGGGTCGAGCGGCGCAGCACGAGCGTGCCGGCATTGACTATTGCGCCGCCCAGGCCCGCCCCGCCGCCGCCGCCGTCGCTGCTACCCCCCAGAGCCCTGCCGCCGCTCAGGGTCAGGTTCTCGAGCGTCAGGTTGCCAGCGGGCGCCACGTAGAAGAGGCGCAGGCGGTCGGGCGCCGCCGCCGCGTCGCGCGCAATCGTCACGCCGTCGTCGCCCGAGGGGCCCGTGATGGTTATGTTGCTGGTGACCAGGAGGGCCGACGGGCCGAAGGTGTTGTCGCCGACGGTGCCGAGGCTGATTGTGCCTGTGACGGAGAAATTGATGGTGTCGTCGCCGGGGTTCGTGTTGGCCGCAGCGACGGCCTCGCGCAGCGTGCAGTTCGTCGCGTCGCACCCTTGAGCGTCCACCGTGTCGGCGAGCGAGTTAACGGTGTAGGTCTGCGGCGTCAGGAAGGTCGAGCCGATAAGCTCCACTTCACTGAACTGCATCGCGCCGACCGTGGCGCCGTTCCTCACAGCCGTTACGAGCAGCCGGTAGGAGCGGTAGGGCGTAGAGTTGGCGAAGTTCTGCTGCGGCCCGAAGGTGCTCCGCCCGGGGTCTGTCCCGAGCCCCGACGCGCCGCTGTAGATTTGCGTCCACGTCGAGTTAAGCGTAGCCCATGCGTCCTCGTCGTTTGTGCCTTCGAGCACGACCGTGACGGGGTCGCGGTCGGGGAAGTCCTCGGCGGTGGCGAGCCGGAGCCCCGTGACGACCGTCTGCGGCCCCTTAGTCTGCGCCGTGATGATGAGCCCGACGTTCGTCTCACCGAAATTCAGGTACTTGTTGACCGGGGGCGTTACTACGTCATCAAACGCCTTGTCGGGCGTCTGCCCCGGCGGGTACTGGCTGAGCGAGAAGCCCTGGGTGGCGGCCGTCGAGGTGTTGCTCCCCGGCGTGGCGGCCACCCCCATGTGCGGGTCGTTCGGCGTGGTCACGTCCGCCCCGCTTACGATGACGGTCTTGGTCGAGCCTATCAGCTCCAACTCCGAGAACTGCATCGAGTTGGCGGCCGCCGCGTTCCTCACGCCCGTCACGAGGAAGCGGTAGGAGCGGTAGGCGGTCGTGTTCGTAAAGTTAATCTGAGTGCCGAAGGTGTTGCGGCCGGGGTCTGTCGAGAGCCCCGACGGGCCGCTGTAAAGAAGCGTCCAAGCTGAGTTGAACGTCTCGGTCGCGCCCGGGTCGTTCGTCCCTTCGAGCGTGACCGTCACGGGGTCGCGCTCGGGGGCGTCCTCGGCGGTGGCGACGCGGAAGCCGCTGACGACGGTCTGCGGCCCGTTCGTCAGCGCCGTAACTATCAGCCCCGAGCCCGTCTCGGCGAAGTTGAGGTACTTGCTGCCGGCCGTCGCGTCGTTGTCAATCGCCTTGTCGGGCGACTGCCCCGGCGGGTACTCGCTCAGCGACGTGCCTTCGTTCGATAGCGTCGAGGAGTTGTCCCCGGCGGTCGCCGTCACGCCCACGACGGGGTCGCCGGGAGCAGTCACGTCCGCGCCCGCCACGACCGCGGCGAAGGCGCCGTAAGTCAGGTAGAGCGCAGCGCAGACGACCGCGAGGCGCAGCAGCGTTCGGAGGTGGAAAGTCTTGACAGGGGATTCGCCGGACGGGCGGGGCGCGGGGTAGGGCATGGGGGAATGCTCCTTCGGGATAGTTGAGCGCCGGGACGGGGAGTGTGGGTCGGCTACCCCTCGGGCTGAAGGGAACGCGTGGCGCGACGCAAGTCGCCGTGTCGGCAGCGCATTATAGGCGCGGGCCGGCGGTAAACACAATCATTTCAGGAAGGCGCGAGGGGAAGGGAAAGGGCGAGAGCGCCGGCGCCGGCGCTCTCGCCCTGATGCGTTTCAATTTCGGCGCGCCTTACGGCTCGTCGGTACCCTTCTTGCCCTTCTTCTTGGGCGGGTCGGGGTCTGCGGCCTTGCGCTGCGGGGCCGAGGGCGGAGGCGGGGTGTCGCCTTCGTCGTCGCGCGGCGCGACGCGCGGCGCCGCGGCGCCGTCACCCTTCTTCGAGTCGTCGGCGGGCGACGAGTCGAGCCCCTCGCCGATGGCGGGCGGGAGCGTTATCTGTTCGAGGTTGGGCTCGATCATGATAGCGGGGGCCATGCGATTGCCGGCCTCCTTCGCCACGCTCGACATGAAGGCGGAGCGCTCCTCGGCCATCTCGCGCATGCGCTGTAGGTAGAGCTCGCGTATGTCCTCGGGCATCTTGGGCGGCTTCTCGAACTGCTCCTTCGGCTTGTCCTTGAGGAAGTCCTTCATGAAGTCAACCCAAATGGGGAGCGCGCCGCGCCCGCCCGTGAAGCCGGAGCCGAGAGACTTCTTGCGCTCGGGGTAGCCCATCCAGACGCCCGTCACGTAGGTCGGCGTGTAGCCTATGAACCAAACGTCCGTGTGGTCGTTGACCGTGCCGGTCTTTCCCGCGACCGGGTGGCCGACCGCCGAGGCCTGCGGCGCCGTCCCGCCGCCCGAGGTCACGCCGCGCATCATGTCGGCCACCGTGAGCGCGACGTACTCGCTCATCACCTTGAAGGTCGTGCGCTCCCACTCTTCGAGCGTGACGCCGTCGCGGTCAACGACGCGCCGGATCAGGTGCTTCTCGTGGCGGACGCCCTTGTTGGCGAACGCCGAGTAGGCCGAGACCATCTCGACCAGGGGCACCTCGGTCGCGCCGAGCGCCGAGGGCAGGTAGGGCGCCATCGGCTGCGTGATGCCGAAGCGCCGGACCATCTGCGCGCCCGTCTGTATGCCGACCATGTCGAGCAGGTGCACGGCCGCCAGGTTCAGAGACTTGGCGAGCGCAATCTTCATCGGCACGTCGCCGTGGCTGGTGGAGCCGTCATAGTTGTGCGGCTGCCAGCTGCCGCGCTTCAGGGGCGCGCCCGAGACGACCGTGTCGGGGGACATGCCCCACTCGACGGCCGCCGTATAGACGAAGGGCTTGAAGGCCGAGCCGGTCTGCCGGTAGGCCTGCGTGGCGTTGTTGAACTTGTTTACGTAAAAGTCGTAGCCGCCGACCATCGCGACTATCTCGCCGTTCCTGGCGTTGATGGTCAGTATGGCGCCGCCGACGGCCGGCACCTGCGACAAGTCAACCTTAAATTTCCCCGCAGCCTCGTCTATCTCCTTGAGCTTGAACTCGCAGACGTAGCCGACCTTGAACTCGCTGCGCGGCTGCCGGCCCGACCAGCCCATGTCCTTCGCGGTCACCGCGGCCTCGTAGTGGCCGAAGCGCACCGTCGCCTCGTTCCTCGCCTGGTCAACTTTGGTGACGAGCCCCATCACGTACTGGCCGACCTCGTACTTCTCCGCGAACCAGTCGGGGTGGCGGTAGCCGGCGAGCTGCTGCGGCGTGACCGTGACGGAGCCGTCGGGGTTGAGGGTGCCTACGACCTGGTAGTTCGAGCGCCAGCCGCGGCCGCGGTCGTACTCGCGAAGGCCGCGCCGCAGCGCCTCGTAAGCCTCCTTCTGAGCGGCGACGTTGATGGTCGAATAGACGGTCAGGCCGCCCTGCGCGACGCGGGTCGTGTACTTGTCCTCGAGCTGCTGGCGAATCTCCTCTACGGGGTAAGCGAAGACGGGGCTCGAATGCTGTGACGGGGGAGCGTAGGCCGTCTCGTGCAGCTTGATGGGCCGGGCCTTCGCTGCGTCGGCCTCGGCCTGCGAGACGAAGCCGTGCTGCGCCATGAGCTGGAGGACGAGGTCGCGGCGCTCCTTCGCGGCCGCCATATTGACGGTGGGCGCGAGATGGCTGGGCGCCTTGGGTATGCCTGCGAGCAGGGCGGCCTCTTCGAGCGTGAGGTCTTTGGCCTCCTTGCCGAAGTAGGTCTCCGCCCCCGCCTCGAAGCCGTAGGAGCCCGCGCCGAGGAAGATGTTGTTGACGTACATCTCCATGATCTGCTCCTTCGTGTAGAAGCGCTCGATCTGGAGAGCCACGATCCACTCGTTGACTTTGCGGCGGTAGGTCTGCTCGGGCGTAAGGAACAGCCGCTTGGCGAGCTGCTGCGTCAGGGTCGAGCCGCCCTCGCGGCTGCCCGTCGTCACGTTCTTCCAGACGGCGCCTACGATGCGTATCGGGTCAATGCCGTTGTGGTCGAAGAAGCGCGCGTCCTCGACGGCTAGGATCGCGTTCTTCATCACGGGCGACATCTCCTCGTAGCGCAGCGGTATGCGGCGCTCTAAGGCGAACTCGCCTATGACGGTCTCGCCGTCGTCGGCATAGACGCGCGTCACCACGCTCGGGCGGTAGGTGGCGAGCGACTTAACCTCCTCGGCGGCGCGCGAGTAGTTGAGGCCGTATGCCAGCACGATGCCCGTGAGGCCGCCCGCCGCTATCGCGAGCAGCAGCACGGCCGGCAGCCAGAAGCGGCGCAGGAAGTGCCTGCGCTTATGCGGCGGGCGCACGTAAGAAGCGGCGCCGGGGCGCGTCAGTTTTGAAGCCATCTAAGAAACATCTCCTTCGGGGAGACGCGCCCTGTGCGGGCGCGTTTGATGCCGGACTGACTCGTGCGGAGCCGAAACCACGGGCGCCCGGAATTATAGCCCAGCGCGGGGCGCGGGCGCGAGCATGAGAGCGCGGCAGCCGCCTTGTGAAGCCGGCGGCCGGGCATCTATAATGCGCGCCTCGCATCAAATTAGATGCGCGGATAGTTCTTTGAGGGGGCGATTGGTCTCGACAGGGGCTCGGATCGCCGCACGGGTGCATGCAGGGCCTTCTATGCGGCTCTTTAAAAAGCGTAGAAAACCCAAACTGCCAACTCTAACGAATTGGCCCTAGCAGCCTAAGTTACCTTAGGCCCATAGCTAGCATCCCGCCGCAAGTCGCTCAAGCGCGCGGAGTGGGGTGTGACTCAGTTGAGCTGGCGCGCTCCGTCCGCCCGGGCGGAGCGGGCGAGATAAAACCGGGCTAGCCTGCGTCGGGGTCTTCGCCGTTTCACTGACCCGCCGCGGGCGAACTCGCCGGAGAGAGACCGGCAGCGGAGAAGCGGCTAAGCGTGTAGAGCCCGCCGGCGTCGGCCTTTGGACCCGAGTTCGATTCTCGGCGCCTCCATTAATCAAGCAGGGTTTTGAAGCAGCAAGCCGGCCCGGCCGGGCGGTGTGATAACATCGCCCGGCCGGGCCGGCTTTTTCGTTAGCGCGTGGCCCGCCGGTTCGTTTGAGCAGAGAACTTCCCATAGGCATATTCGACAGCGGCGTGGGCGGCCTGACCGTCTATCGCGCGCTGCACGCGCGGCTCCCGACGGAGCGTTACGTCTATCTCGGCGACACGGCGCGCGTCCCCTACGGCACTAAGTCGCTCTCGACCGTAGAGCGCTACGCCGTCGAGAACGCGCGCTTCCTCGAAGCGCGCGGCATAAAGCTCCTCGTCGTCGCGTGCAACACGGCCTCGGCGCTGGCGCTGCCGGCCGTGCGCGCCAGCGTCCGAGTCCCCGTCGTCGGCATGATAGGGCCTGGCGCGCGCGCGGCCGTCCGCGTGGCCGGCCGCGGCCGCGTGGGCGTCATCGCCACCGAGTCAACGATAAAGAGCGGCGCCTACAGGCGGGCGATTAAAGAACTAGAGCCCGAGACCGAGGTGGTCGAGCGCGCTTGCCCGCTCTTCGTCGCGCTCGCCGAGGAGGGCTGGGCGGAGACCGACGTGGCGCGCACGGTCGCCGAAGAGTACCTCGCAGACCTTCGCGGCGAGCGGGCGCCGGGCGCGCTCGTGCTCGGCTGCACGCACTACCCGATACTCCGCGGCGTGATTCAGGAGGCCGTGGGCGCGGGCGTCACGCTCATTGACTCGGGCGAGGCCGCGGCGCGTGAGGTAGAGGAGGCCATCGAGCGCGAGGGCCTTCGGCGCAGCGTCACGCAGCAGCTCAGGGACTTGAGGGCGGCGGGTGCGCACGAGCGCTATTTGTGCGATGATTTGGATCACTTCTACGTGACGGACGCGGCCGAGCGCTTCGCGCGCGTGGCGGAGAGGTTCTTGGGCAGCGCGCCCCGCCGCCTTGAGGCCGTAGAGGTCTGGGGTCAGGATGAGCTTCAAACCCTCTAGCGAAACCTTCGCGCGCACGGACGGCCGCCGCGCCGAGGAGCTGCGCGCCGTCCGCATCACGCCGAGCTACATGCCCTACGCCGAGGGCTCCGCGCTCATAGAGCTCGGACAGACGCGCGTCGTCTGCACGGCCACGCTCGACGAGCGCGTGCCGCAGTTCCGCCGCGGCACCGGCAAGGGCTGGCTCACGGCCGAGTACGCGATGCTGCCGCGCGCCACTCAGCAGCGCACGCAGCGCGAGACGGGCCGGGGCGGCCCCTCGGGCCGCACGCACGAGATACAGCGTCTCATCGGCCGCTCGTTGCGCGCCGTCACGAACCTCTCTCTCCTCGGCGAGCGCACCATCACGGTTGACTGCGACGTGCTCCAGGCCGACGGAGGCACGCGCACGGCCTCGATAACGGGCGCGTATGTCGCGCTCGCGCTTGCCTGCCGGCGGCTGCTGCGTGAGAATAGGCTCACGCGTCTGCCCTTCACGGGCGAGGTGGCCGCAGTAAGCGTCGGGATAGTCGAAGGCGCCCCGCTCCTCGACCTTAAGTACGACGAAGACTCCCGCGCCGAAGTTGACATGAACGTCGTCTGCACGGGCGACGGCCGGTTCGTCGAGCTGCAAGGCACGGCCGAGGGCGAGCCCTTCACCCGCGAACAGATGGCCGAGCTGCTCGCGCTCTCCCGCGTCGGCCTCGAAACACTTTTCGCCGCGCAGCGCGCCGCCGTCGAGGCGGCCGGCGCCTGAGGCGAAGGTCAGCCCTTAACTCCCGACTGAGAACCGGTTCGGCGCGCCACCGCGCGCAATTCACTACACGGAGTTGACTATGATGGCTCTCGCAAAATTCCGCGGGCGCTCCCTGACGCCCGCCGCCCCCGCGCCGCTCCTCCTTTGGCTGTTAGTAGCGTTCGCCCTGCCCTCCGGCGCCTCGGCGCAGGGCATCGGCTCCCACCGCGGCGAGATAGGCGGGACGGGCGGCAACCGCGTCATACAGGGCCAAATCACGAGCCCGCTCGGGAGCCTGCCCGACACGCGCGTCCGCATCACGCTCGACATACCCTCGGCCGGCTCGCGCTCGGCCGTCGCCGACGAGGAGGGCAACTTCACTTTCAGCAACCTCGGCAACGGCTCGCACCGCCTGACCGTCGACGCCGGCCCCATGTACGAGCCGGCCACCGAGAGCGTCTTTATAGAGGGCGAAAAGCCGACCTACATCGTAGCCATCTACCTGCGCCCCAAGCCCGAGGCCAACCCGGCCTTCGCCGGGGTGCCGAAGCAGGCCATAGACCTCTTCATGAAGGCACAGGACGCCGCCCGCAAGAAGGACTCGAAGAAGGCCGCCGAGCACCTGAGCGCGGCGGTCGCCGCCCACCCGCAGTTCGCGATCGCGCACAAGGAGCTGGGCGTGCAGTTCCTCGCCGCGGGCCAGGTCGACAAGGCCGTCGAGTCGTTGCAGACGGCCGTTAAGCTCGCGCCCGGCGACCCGCACGCGCAGCTCAACTACGGCATCGCGCTCGCGCAGAAGAAGGACTTCGCCGCGGCCGAGCCGCCGCTGCGCGAGGCCCTCAAGAAGATGGACAGCTCGGCGCAGGGCCACATGTACCTCGGCGTCGCCCTCATCGGCCTGAAGCGCCACGACGAGGCGGAGGCCGAGCTCCAGCGCGCCGTTAAACTCGGCGGCGACCGGATGGGCGCGGCCCACAAGTACCTGGGCGGCATCTACTGGGGCCGCGGCGACCTCAGGCGCGCCGCCGAGGAGCTTGAGACCTACGTCAAGCTGATGCCGAAGGCGCCCGACGCCGAGAAGATAAAGGCGACGGCGAAGGACCTGCGCGCCAAACTCTAACCGCCGGGCAACAGCCGCGAGCGCGCCGACATCTGACTGCGCGGCGGCGAGCCTTTCATCAAGGAGTAAAAGTAAAGCCATGCGACGCATCACCCCCGCACTAGCCTGCGTCATAGCCCTCCTGTTCAGCGCCGGCGCGGCCCGCGCGCAGGACGGGTTCACGCACGAGGCAGACGAGTTCACCTTCGAGCTGCCGTCGCAGACGTGGAGGCCCGTGCCGCGCTCTGACACCGCGCACACGCACACCGAGTTCATCTACGGCGACCGCCTCGACGGCTACCTGCGCGTGCGCAAGAGCATGTTGGAGTCGGGCGAGAGCCTATCGCAGATGGCGCGCCGAGAGCAGGACACGAAGCTGCGCTTCGTGGCCGGCTTCGTCGGCGGCAAGGAGGAGCGCTTCGCCGGGCGCCTCAACGGCATCGTCGTGGGCTACGAGTACACGAACGCCGGCAAGGCTATGGCGGGCCGCATTTACTACCTCCAGGCCGATAACCGCACAGTCTATGCCCTCCACTTCACCGGCCTCGGCGAAAAGCTCGCGCGCATACAGAACCAGACCGACTCCATCGCCCGCAGCTTCAAACTAAAGCAGTAGGCGGAAGGCAGAAAGCGTAAGGCAGTCAAGACAAGTTATGTTTTGACTGCCTTCCGCCTTCCGCCTTCCGCCTTCTCCCTATGAGACTCGCCTCCGGCCTCGAAATACGAAAGTCGCCGATTGACGGCAAGGGCTGCTTCGCCACCGCCTTCTTCCCCGCGCGGAAGAAGATCGCCGAGTACGCGGGCGAGCGCATACGCAACCGCGAGGTGGCGCGCCGCGTCAGGGAGCGCAGGAAGCACCGCATCTGCGACGTGGGCGGCGGCTGGAGCCTCGACGGCAGCCGCGGCGGTAACGGCACTCACTACATAAACCACTCCTGCCGCCCCAACAGCTACATGAGAATCACGCGCGGCCACCTGCTCTTCTTTGCGCTGCGCGACATACCGCCCGGCGAGGAGATAACCTGCGACTACGTCACCACTCACCACCCCGACACCTACCGCTGCCGCTGCAAGTCGCCCTCCTGCCGGGGAACCATCAACAAAAAGTGAAGGGCGCCCGCCCTCAAAGCCTCGGGAGCGTGAAGCTGAACTTCGAGCCGCGGCCGACCTCGGATTCGAGCGATACCTGCCCGCCGTGCTGCTCGACGACCTCGCGCACGAAGGAGAGGCCCAGCCCCGTTGACTCCTCCTCCTTCGCGTGGCCGTCGCGCGCCACGCGGTAGAACTTCTCCCACACGCGGGGCTGGTCT
>DASPKR010000358.1:0-3044 GCA_035627975.1 Pyrinomonadaceae bacterium
AAGGCCATGTGGCCGAGAACGGCCGCGGCGGGGAGCGGCGCCACGACGGCCAGCGCCCAACGCGGGCGGTCGCCCGCGATGAGGGTCGTGTTCGCGACCGAGAGCATCAGCAGCGCCACCGCGCCCACGACGAGCGGCGCGAGCGGCACGGCGGCAGGGCCGAACTCCGCGCCGAATATCAGCCCCACGATCTCGCCAGACGCTCCCGCCGCTAGCGCCGCAAACGGCATGAGCCACAGCACGGCTCGCATCGAATCGCGCGAGAGAGCGCGCGCAAGGGCCTCCTCGCCGTCACGCACGGCGTGGCTCAGGGTGGCGAGCAGCACGGGCGCGAACGTGAGAGCTATGAGCGAGGATGCGAAGGTCAGGTTCTGCGCCGCGCCGTAGAAGCCCGCCTCCTCGGTCGTCGCGCCCAGCCACTTGAGCGCGAAGATGTCGAGCTTGTCCAAAAGCCTCAGCGACACGGACGCAAGGAAGAGCGGCGCGGCGAAGGCGAGCAGCCCCCGCAAGGGAACCCCGGCTCGGCCGAACAGGCGCGGCCGCGCGCCGCGGCGAAGCAGCGCCAGCTCGACGAGCGAAGTGAGCACGACTGCGGCGACCGCGCCCTCGACCCCGAGCCCCGCCCCGACGAGCGCGGCCATGAGCGCCAGGCGCACTAGCCAGCGCGCGGCAGTCGCCGCCGCGACTTCGTTGAACCTGCCCGTCCCCGTCAGGATCGCCCTGTGCGCCGTCGCGGCCGCGAACAGCGGAACGTCCGGCGCGTAGAGCCTTATCGCGCCCGCGAGCGACGCCTCGCCTAAAGCGGAGGCGAGCGCGGGAGCAGCCAGCCACAGCGCGGCGCCGACCACCACGCCCGCCGCCAAGTGCAGCCGCAGCACGGACGAGCCGACTTCGAGCGGGTCGCTCGAGGCGGCTATGAACTTCGTCGAGGCGCGCGTGAACGCCGAGGGGATGCACCACTCCACCCACGCCACCAGCACGGACGCAAGCGCGAAGACGCCGTAGCCGGCCGGGCTGAGCCACCGCGCCAGAAGCGCCGCGCTCACGAGCCCCGTCGGCAAAGCGAGCGACTGCGCCAGCAGCATGAGCGCCGCGCCGCTCATCATCCGGCGCCCGTGTCGTGTCGCGAGAGAAGACGCCAAGTTAAACGTAGCCCTCTTCTTTGTACCAGCCGACGGTCGCGCGCACGCTCTCCTCTACGGGGACTTTCGCGCGGAAGCCCAGCTCGCGCTCCGCCTTCGACGTGACGAGCACCTTCTCGGCCAGAAAGATCGAGTAGCGATAGACGCCCGGCAGCTCTACGCGCGCCGTCTTGTATAGCAGCTCGCCCAGCGCGTTGAAGGCGCGGTAAGGCGCGGCCGGCAGCGGCCGCCGCGAAGGGGCGGGCAATCCCAGCTCGCGCGCGATGAGCTCGACGAGGCGTTTGACCTTGACGGGCCGGCTGTCGGCGAGCAGGTAACACTCGCCGTCCGCGCCGGGCGTGCGAGCGCAGAGCCGCAGCCCCTCAACGGTGTCGGCCACGTCGCAGGTGTGGTCGTAGTTCTCGCCCGGCCCGATGAGCCGGAAGCGCCCCGTCGCGACCGCGCGGACGAGGCCCAGCCAGCTCAACGAGCCGCGGCCGATGACGCCCGGCAGCCGCGCCGCGACGAACCCGAGCCCTTCGCGCTCGCGCAGCGCCCGAAGCGCCTCCTCGCCGCGCAGCTTCGACTCGCGGTAGCCCGAGGTCGGGTTCGTGGGCGAGCGCTCGTCAACGGGCGGGCGCCTCACGACGCCGTAAACTCCCGAGCTGCTCGCATAGACCAACCGCTCGACGCCCGCGCGCAGGCAGGCGAGCCCCACGGCCTTCGTGCCTTCCGTGTTGACCCAGAGGTACTCGCGGCGGCCGACGCCCGGCCGGGGCGTCAGCGCGGCGAGGTGATAGACGTGGCGGCAGTCACGGGCGGCACGCGAGACCGCTTCCGGGTCGGTCACGTCGCCGCGCACGACCTCGACGCCGAGCCGCTCGAGCCCCGAGGCGCCCGAGCCGGGCCGGGCGAGGGCGCGCACGCGCTCGCCGTCGGCCGCGAGCGCCGCCGCGAGGTGACGGCCCACGAAGCCGGTCGCGCCCGTGACTAAAACTCTCATCCCCTCTCAGACCTTCTCGGCCCACGCGCGCATCGCCGACGGCGCGACCAGAGTGGCGCACATGCCCGCCATCTCCGCCCCGCGCGCGACGAGCGAAAGCGCCGCGACCACGGGCAGCAGCGCCGCGCGCCGCGCGGGCCCGAGCCCCAGCAGGCGCGAGAACCTGAGCCAGCGCGGAACGTCGAGCATCATGTGCCAGCACATCGTCGCCAGCGGCTCCAAAACCCGCGCGCGCATGATCCAGCGGTTCGGGTAGGTCTCGTCCATGCGCCTTAGCGCATAGACCTCGTAGCCGTAGCGGAAGTGCAGCTTCCGGAGCCAGTATCCCCAGGTGAAGTGGTGCGCGGCCCTCTGGCCCGGCGGCAGCGCGAAGCGCGCGCCGTCCTCCTTCAGCGACTTGAAGAGCAAGGTCGAAGTGCAGACGCGCCCGTTCCCCGTCTCGTAAGGGTTGCGGCGCAGCGCACGCGCGCGCAGCACGACGTTATGATCCATGAAGCCCACGGGCTCGCACGCTCCGCCCGCGCCGGCGCCCTTGCCCACGACCCACCCCCATGTGACGGACGCGGCCGCCTGCATCAGCGCGTCGCCGGGGCCGCGCCGCCCGCCCCGGAAGAGGCTGAGGCCCACGGCCACGTCGGCGCCGGCCTCTATCGCCCCGACCGCCGACGAGAGCCACGACTCCTCGGGCCGCACGTCCGAGTCTGTGAAGGCGACGATGTCGCCGCCCGCCGCGCGTGCGCCTGCGTTCTTCATGGCGTAGTAGTGGTTCTCGTCCTGCGCCACGGCCTTGACGGAGTGGAAGGGCGCGGGCTCCGCGTAGAGCTTCTCCCACGCCCGCGCCTGCTCGCGGCTCCCGACGAGGATGACCTCCACGCGGTCGAGCGGGTAGCGCTGACGTGCGAGACAGCGCACGGTCTCAC
>DASPKR010000359.1:0-4290 GCA_035627975.1 Pyrinomonadaceae bacterium
GTTCCTGCTCGCCGAGCTAAACCCCTCGGTCAGCGCGGCCGTCAAAGACCTCAAGGCCGGCGGCGTCTCCGAGCCGATTAAGCTGGACGAGGGCTACCTGATCTTGCGCGTCAACGAGCGCGACGACGCCTACAAGGAGAACTTCGTGCGCGGCGCCATCACGCAGGAGCGGCAGGAGAAGGAGCGCGAGGAGTATCTGCGCAAGCTCCGTCAGGACGCGTGGATAAAGCCCGCAGAGAACTACAAGGACGTGATCCAACCGCTCCTCGACAAGGACAGGCAGAGCGGCAAGCCCGAGACGGCCAAGAAGCAGGGCGAGAAGTAACAGGTAAATTTAACCCGCACGAAGCCCGGAGCCGGCCGGCTCCGGGCTTCGCGCTTTTAAAAACTCTCTCATGCGCTTAGACCAGTTCCTCAGAGCCAGCCGCCTCGTCGTCCGCCGGACGGCCGCGCAAGAGCTTTGCGAGGCGGGCGGCGTCGAGGTCAACGGGCTCGCCGCGCGCTCATCGCGCGCCGTCCGCCCCGGCGACCGCCTGACGGTGCGCCGCCGCGGCCGCGCCCTCACCGTGCTCGTCAAGGCCCTCCCCGACTCGAAGCAGGTATCTAAGGCCACCGCCCCCTCGCTCTACGAAGTCATAAGCGACGTGAGGGCCGACGACGACTACGACCTGACGGGGCTTTAACCCCTCCCTCCGTTTTATAACCGTTCGCCTTTCAAGCGCTCGGCTCAGGCCGGGCCGGCGGCTTTGTAACGAATCGGGACGCGGCCGGGCGCGGGGGCGGCGGGAATCTCCGAAATCCGCGCGGGCGGGCCATCTGGAACGAAGTTTGCGATGCGACTGTGAGAACCTTAAAGGATTCCTCGGTGGAGTGCATCAGAACAAGAGGGAAGCTTTATGAACATCCTGAGCAGCATCTTCACGGACGATCTGGCGATTGACCTCGGCACGGTCAACACGCTCATCTACGCCCCCGACCGCGGCATCGTCCTGAACGAGCCTTCGGCGGTGGCGATTCACAAGTACACGGGCGAGGTGCTCTCCGTCGGCTCCGAAGCCTACAAGATGCTCGGCCGCGAGCCGAAGGACGTTGAAGTCTTCCGGCCCGTGCGCAACGGCAACATAGACAACTTCGAGGCCGCCGAGAAGATGCTCAAGTCCTTCATCACGCGCGCCAACGGCAGCTCGCACAGGCGCAGCCACATGGTCGTGGGCGTCCCCGGCTCCTCGACCTCTCTGGAGCAGCGCTCGGTCAGGGACGCCGCGCGCGACGCCAAAGCCACGCGCGTTGACCTCGTTGACGAGGGGCTGTGCGCCGCGCTCGGCGCCGGCCTCGGCGCCGACGACGACGAGCGCGCCCACCTCGTCGTTGACATAGGCGGCGGCACGACCAACATAGCCATCATCGCCTGCGGCGCCGTCGTCTCCTCGACGAGCCTGACGGCCGCCGGCAACGCCATGGATCAGGCCATCTGCGACTACGTCCGCGCCAAGTACGAGATGCAGCTCGGCGAGCGCGCGGCGGAGCGCCTGAAGAAGGAGCTCGGCTCGAACGGCGGCGCGAAGATGGAGATAGTCGGCAAGCAGTTGACGGACGGGCTCGCCAAAGCCGTGGAGATTTCCGCCGAGGAGGTGCGCGAGGCGCTCGAGCCCGTCGTCTCCGAAATAGTGGCCGGCGCGCGCCGCGCGATTGAAGAGTCGAAGCCGGACGTGACGGCCGACATCTACCAGACGGGGCTTGTGCTCACCGGCGGAGGCGCCCTGCTCGACGGCATGGCCGAGCGGCTACAGAAGGAGCTGCGCCTGCACGTCGCGGTGGCCGACGACCCGCTCGCCGCCGTCGCGCTCGGCGCCGGGCGCCTGCTCTCCGACAAGGAGCGGCTGCACCGCGCGGCCATACGCGAGGACGTTCCCGTCTGGCAGGCCGAACAGGCGCTCGTCGTCAACTGGTAAGCGCCGTCAGCCAAAAAACTGAAGAGGGAGGACGAGAGGCAGCGTGGCTCTCGTCCTCCCTCTTTTTACTTCCGCTCTTGAAAGTCTTCGGCGAGAAGCGCCTCTCGCGCGGCCTCGCGCTCAGCCGGGGGCAGCCGGCGGATGGCTTCGACGAAGTCGCCGGCCGCCGGGGCCATGGCCGTCTCGCCCGCCCCGTCCTCCGAAGGGTCGGGCGGGAGCAGCACGAGCCCGCAGACGTAGAGCGCGAGCGTGAAAAAGGAGACGTAGCCCGTAGCCGGGGCGGTCGGGCGGCCGTCGAGCGTGCCGAGCGTGGCGCCTTCGAGGAGCGCGCCCGCTATCCGCTTAAGCCAGCCCCCCTCGGGTGCGTAGAGCGACGCCAGCAGCACATGCTTGAGCAGGAAGGCCGTCCCGAATAGCGAGGCGAGGCTGCGCAGGGGCCGGCGCGCGTCGAAGGCCGAAAACTGGCTCTGCCAGAGCGCCCAAAGGAAGAAGAACGAGAAGACCCAGCGCAGCAGGCCCGCGGCCGGCAGCACGGAGTTGAAAGCCTGCGCCGACGCGAAGAAGAGCGCGCCGAGCGTTAGCGCGTGCGAGACGTTCACGAGGGTCGGATGTTCGGCCGACAGCCACGCGCCCAAAACCACCGCCCGCCCGCGCACGAAGAGCGCGAGCAGCATCAACGCGAGCACGAGCGTCACGAGCGGCGGCGGGACGAACTCGAGCTCTCCCGCGGGCGCCCCCACGCGCACGCCGCCCAGCAGCGCGACCGTCAGGAAGATGGTCGGCAGCACGACGAATCGCAAGAGCGCCCGGTTCCTCGCGCGGTTAGCGGTCGTCTCTGTCACTTCCTTTCGCGGAAAACCTTGAAGGGGTTGAAGTCGTCGGCCGTTCGGGCGAGGCCCTGTTCGATTTCGGCCTTGAGTTCCGCCGCCGAGTGGATTTTAAGCTCCGGGTCTTCCACGTTGAGCGCGCCTTCGGGCGAGAGCTGTATGGCGAGGCTCGCGGCTTCGAGCCCCTGCCGGAAGAGCGCGTCGTCGCTATAGACGCGCCCCCATCCCTGGCGGTAGAAGGCGTATGCGATGTAGAACTGCGTGCGCGCGTCGCGCCGCGCGGGGTCTGCCCGGCCCCACTCGTCGCGCGCGGCGGCGTACTGCTCGCGCAGGAAGAGCGAGCGCGCGGCGTCGAAGCGCGCGCGGTCAACCTCGTATGTGCCCGCGGCGACGCTGGCGCGCGTGGCGACCTCCGAGACGCTGCGCGGCGCCGTCGCGTAGAGCCACACGACGAAGGCCGCGAATAGGCACGTCCACCCGACGCCGACCCACTGGATGAGCCTCTCACGCATTGCTATAATCTGGCGTCAGCACGAAACGGCGTTACACTTAACTACGGCCGAAAGGATAACCGATTTCCGCCATGAAAACATTCCTAGCAGCCGCGGCGCTGGCCGCCTCCTTCGCGCTCGCCGCGCAAGCGCAGGATCACACGCCCCAGCACGGCCACGACAAGCAGGGCGGCCACGGCCATGACGCCGCGGGCGGCGAGAAGATGACGGCGGCCGAGGCCCTGAAGGCCGGCGGCGGCCGCATACGCCGCGGCGAGGCCATAGGCTCGTCGCCCGCGGCTGCCTTCGCCGACGTTCTGAAGGAGCCGGAGAAGTTCGCCGGCCGGAAGGTCACGGTCGAGGGCGTCGTCGAGCGCGTCTGCCAGAAGCAGGGCTGCTGGGTTCAGATAGCGCCCGAGGCCGGCTCGGCGCAGAGCGTCCGCGTAACCTTCGACCACAAGTTCTTCGTCCCGAAGGACGCCGACAAGATGAAGTTCCGCGCCGAAGGCACCTTCTCCGTCAAGTACCTGACCGGGGACGAGGCGACGCACCTCGAAAAGGAGGGCGCCAGCCTCAAGCGCGACAAGGACGGCGAGGCACCGGAAGTCACCTTCCTCGCCACGGGCGTCGAGCTTTGGAAATAAAGAAGCTGAAGGCTGACAGCTTATTGGTGATAGCCGCCGAGTATGAAGCCGTTCAAGATTCGCGACGTTGAGATAAGCCCGCCGCTGGTGCTGTCGCCGATGGCGGGCGTGACGGACGTGCCTTTCCGCGCGCTGCTGAAGCGGCGCGGCGGCATCGGCCTGACGGTCTCGGAGTTCATCTCGGTCGAGGGGCTGACGCGCAACAACCCGAAGTCTCGAAGGCAGATGCGCTTCTTCGACTATGAGCGGCCGTTCGCCGTCCAGATTTTCGGCGGCCAGCCCGAGCGCATGCGCATGGCCGCCGAGATGGCAGAGGAGGTCGGCGCCGACATACTCGACGTTAACTGCGGCTGCCCGGCCCCGAAGGTCGTCAAGC
>DASPKR010000360.1:0-3412 GCA_035627975.1 Pyrinomonadaceae bacterium
GAAGTCGCGCAGGTTCAGCTCGCCCGTCGAGAAGATCATGTTGCGGAGGCGTTCGAGCATCTCGGCCATCGTCACCTCGTCGCGCTCGATTTCGAGCAGGACTTCTTCCTTCTTGCGCGCGAGGATTTCCTGGAAGACGCGCAGCAGGTCGAACGCGCCCGCCGAGATTTCCGGGTTGTTCTTGTCGGTTTCGAGCGGGGCGCGCGTGTAGACCGCGCGCTCGACGGTGGCGCGCGACCAGAGCATTTCGGCCGCGGCCTTGAACTTCTGGTGTTCGAGCAGGCGCTCGACCAGCTCGCGGCGCGGGTCGTCCCCCTCCTGCTCCTCCGCGCTCAGCGTCGGGTCACGCAGCAACAGCATACGCGACTTGATCTCGATGAGCGTGGCGGCCATGACGAGGAAGTCGCTGGCGACCGTGATGTCCATGCCCTGCATCATGCGCAGGTAGCGCAGGTACTCGTCCGTGATGCGGGCGATGGGGATGTCGTAGATGCTGACCTGCTCCTGTCGTATGAGGTAGAGCAGGAGGTCTAAAGGCCCCGCGAACTCGCCGAGGACTAGCTTAAGCTCCTCGCCGCCGCTGTCGGCGACAATCTCGGGCCGCGCGCCCGCGACGCTTATCTGCGCGCCCTCGGCTGCGCTCGCCACGGTCGCCTCCTCGGCCGGCCTGTTCGAGTCCTGCGGCTCGCCTGTCGTCAACTCTTAATCCCCCCGACAATGCCCATGCGCTCGCGCACGTCGCGCATCGTCACGGACGCGATTGCGCGGGCCTTCTCGGCGCCCTCGCGGAGCGTGCGGGTCAGCTCTTCGTCGTCAATCGCGCGCATGCGCTCCTGGAACGGGCGCAGGAACTCTATCGTCACGTCGGCGAGCTCCGATTTCAATTGCGCGTAGCCCTTGCCCTCGAAATGCGCCTCCGTGTCGGCGGCCGACTTGCCTGTGAGCAGTTGGTAGATGGAGAGCAGGTTCGTGATTGCGGGGCGCGACTCGTCGAAGCGAATCTCGGTGCCTGAGTCGGTGACGGCCCGCTTGAATTTGCGGCGCACGGTGTCGGGGTCGTCAACGAGGGTGATGCTGCCGTTTATGTTCTCGTCCGACTTCGACATCTTCTTCGCCGGGTCGTCTAGCGCCATTATCTTCGCGCCGACCTTCGGGATGAAGCCGTCCGGCAGGCGGAACGTCTCGCCGTAGTCGCGGTTGAAGCGCTCGGCTATGTCGCGCGTCAGCTCCAGGTGCTGCTTCTGATCCTGCCCGACGGGCACAAGGTCTGTCTGGTAGAGCAGAATGTCGGCGGCCATCAGCGCCGGGTAGGTCAGAAGGCCCGCCAACACGTTCTCGCGCTGCTTCTTCGCCTTGTCCTTGAACTGCGTCATGCGCTCCAGCTCCGAGATGCGGACGACGCAGTTGAGCACCCACGCGAGCTCCGAGTGCTCCGGCACGTCCGACTGCACGAAGATGAGCGAAGCCTTCGGGTCAACGCCGGCCGCGAGGTATATGCGCGCGACCTCGCGGGTCTTGGCCGCGAGGTGCTTCGGGTCTTGCGGGACGGTGATGGCGTGCAGGTCAACGACGCAGTAGATGCTCTCGTAGTCGCGCTGGAGCGCCACCCAGTTACGTATGGCGCCGAGGTAGTTGCCGATGTGGAGGTTGCCCGTGGGCTGCGCGCCGCTGAAAATTCGTTTCGACATCTCTCTCTTGGAACCTCACAGGAGCGACAGCACGAAGAGCTGGACGGGCCGCATGATGGCCGACACCACGCCGAAGTAGATGAGCCCGATGAGGACGATGGAGCTTAGCATCGGCACCTGCTCGAAGGAGTCGAGAGACGCGCGCGCGCCCTCGGGCAGTATTGTGTAGAGCGCCTTGCTGCCGTCGAGCGGCGGGACGGGGAGAAGGTTGAATATAGCGAGCGACAAATTCAGGCTGAGCCCCATCCAGAGCAGGAGCTTGACGGGCTCGCCGACGGCTTCGAGGCTCCCGCCCTCCTCGGCGATGCCGCTGCGCAGCACAATCTTTAGCGCGAAGAAGGCTATCAGCGCGATTATCAGGTTCGCGAGTATCCCCGCTATCGAGACCATCACGTTCGCCAAGTCCTTCTTGCGCCACCGCAGCGGGTTGACCGGCGTTGGCTTGCCCCAGCCTATGAGCGGGACGAAGACGCCCGCGCCCGCGCCGATGAAGTTGATGACGGGGATGAGCAGCGTGCCGATGGGGTCTGTGTGTGCGACCGGGTTCAGCGTGACGCGGCCGAGCAGGTAGGCCGTGTCGTCTCCGAACTTGTAAGACATCCAGGCGTGCGCCGCCTCGTGCGCCGAGATGGCGAGCAGCAGCACCACGATGTAGATGATTAGTTGCCCTAGAAGGTCAGTCTGAGGCATCCCACTTGTTCCCGAAACCTGCGGCCCACGCGAAGCCAGAAAAGTAGCACAAAGAAGTGGCCGGTAGCCAGCAGGGCCGGCCCGCGCCCTACTGTCTGAGCAGCGTCCCTTTTATCCCCAGCGGGAGGCTGAAGACGGAGTCGTTCGTGGCTACTACCATCTCGCCGGCCGGGCCGAAGGCGAGGCCGACGACGTTCATGCCGGCGACGAACAGCTCGGCCTCGCCGCCGCCCGAGGGTATGCGCACGACGCCCCGTCGCGCGCGGTACGAGGCCGCGACGTAGAGGTTCCCCTCGCGGTCGAAGGCGAGCCCCTGCGGGCGGCCCAAGCCCCGGAAGAAGACGCTCGCGCGCCCGTCCTCGTCAATGCGCAGCACCGACTCGTAGCTCGAAACTGTCGGCCCCGTCACGTAGAGCGCGCCGTCTGGCCCGAACGCCAGGTGGTACGCGGCCACGGAGGGGTCTAGCAGCGCCCACACGTCGGACTCTCCCCGGCCGTTCACGCGGTGAATCGTTCCTGTCCTATCGCCTACGTACATGCGCCCGGTCGCGTCGAAGGCCAGCCCCGTGGCGACGCCCAGCTTGCTGGCGAACGGCTTGACCTCGTGGAAGGGCGTGACGTGATAGACGACGCCGTCGAGCCGGCTGGTTACGTACATCTGCCCGACGGCGTCGAAGGCTATGGCCGTAGGGTTCGCGACCTCGCCGTTGATAGCCATGATCTCGCCGCCCGGCGAGATTCGGAAGAGCGAGACGGGCATGCGCTGGCCGCGCGAGCCAGAGCGCGTCACGTAGAGCGAGCCGTCGTCGGGGTCGAAGGCGGGGTTGGCGACGATGTGCAGGTCTTCGGCGAGCTTGCGCCCGACCGTCACGCGCGCCGGCGCGGTGCGCCGGCCTTCGGCGCCCGCGAGCACGACTTCGGCCTCGCCGCCCTCGTGCTCCTCCGGCACGGTCGCGAGCACGCGCCACGGGGCGAGGCCGACGGGGCGGGACTGTAAGTCGTCGAACACGACCTGGCACGCGCGCGGCCGCGAC
>DASPKR010000361.1:0-2577 GCA_035627975.1 Pyrinomonadaceae bacterium
GCGGCGGCGGGCATTCGCGCGAGGCGAGGTGCGTCGAGGCGTAGAGTATTTTTTTGCCGTCGGGGAAGTAGTAAGAGCATGTGGTCGCGCCCGCGCCGGTCGAGACCATCCGAAGGTCAGACCCGTCGTCCGAGCGCATCGTGTAAATCTGGTCGCACGCGCGCCCCTCCCGCTTCGACTGGAAAATTAGCCTCCGCCCGTCGCCCGAAAAGTAAGCCTCCGCGTTCTCGCCGCCGAAGGTCAACTGCCGTACGTTGCGCAGCCGCGTCTCCGCGGGCAGCTCAAGGGCTGAAGTCTTAACGTCCGCGGCTGCGCCCTGCGGCTTACCAGTCTGAGCGGCCGTGAGCGAGAACCCGAGCGCCGCGGTGGCGAGGGCGAAGAGGGACAAGATTTTCGTTTTCATGCTGATCAGAACAGGAACGGGGCCGGCGCGCTCCCGTGGAGAGACGTGCGGGCGCGCCGTGGCGATACTTTAACGCGGCGGGAGGGCCGTCGCCAAAGGGCGGCGGGTGGGGCGCCGTCCTTCGTCGCCCCTAGCCGTTGGTGCGCTCGAACTCGCGCATGAATTGGGTGAGGGCTTCGACGCCTTCGGGGGGGAAGGCGTTGTAGATGGAGGCGCGTATGCCGCCGACGGAGCGGTGGCCCTTGAGGCCGTCGAGCCCTTGTGCGGTCGCCTCCGAGGCGAACTTTTTCTCCAACTCTTCCGACGGCAGGCGGAAGGTGACGTTCATCAGAGAACGCGCCTCGGGGGCGGCGTGGCCGCGGTAGAAGTCGGTCGAATCAATCACGTCGTAAATCTTGCGGGCCTTCTCCTGGTTGCGGCGGTGCATGGCCTCCAAGCCGCCCTGCTCCTTCACCCACTGGCACACCAAGTCGAGTATGTATATGCCCCAGGTGTTCGGCGTGTTGTAGAGCGAGTTGTTCTGCGTGTGTGTGCGGTAGTCTAGCATGGTGTGCAGGCCGTCGGGTATGCGGCCGAGCATGTCGTCGCGCAGTATGACGAGCGTGACGCCCGAAGGCCCGAGGTTCTTCTGCGCGCCCGCGTATATGAGCGCGTACTTAGACACGTCAACGGGGCGCGAGCAGATGTCGGACGAGGCGTCGCAGACCAGAGGCACGTCGCCCACCTGCGGGTCTTCCTTCCACTCGACGCCCTCGATGGTCTCGTTCGAGGTGATGTGCACGTAGGCCGCGCCCGAGTCGAGCTTCAGCTCGTCCTGCGAGGGGACGCGGTTGTAGCGGCTGTCGGCCATGTCTGCCGCCACGCTCACGGCGCCCTGCTTCTTAGCCTCCTTCAGGGCCTTCTTGCCCCAGCTCCCCGTAATCACGTAGTCGGCGCTTCGGCCCTCGGGCAGGAAGTTGATGGGGATCATGGAGAACTGAAGGCTCGCGCCGCCCTGTAGGAAGAGGACATGGTAGCCTTCGGGGATGCCGAGAAGCTCGCGCATGCCGACCGTGGCGCTGTCGAGAATGGCCTGGAAGGTCTTCGAGCGGTGGCTTATCTCCATCACGCTCATCCCGACGCCCGGAAGGCTCAGCATCTCCTCGCGCGCCCTCTCAAGGACGGGGACGGGAAGCACGGCCGGCCCCGCGCTGAAGTTGAAGATTCTCTCTGTCATGGTTTGATCCCTCTCGGATGACTACTTTATTTCGAGCAGGCTCAGTTCGATTATGTCCTCGTTCTCTGCTTTCAGGCGTTCGAGCGTGTCGGCGGGGGGCGCGGCGTCGAGGTTGATGCGCGCGACGGCGGCCTCTGCGCCCTCGAAGATGATGTTCTCCATCTCCTGCACGTTGATGTTCGCGGCGCGCAGGGGGCCGAGCACCGCGGCGAGCACGCCGGGGCGGTCGCGGTGGCGCACGACGAGCGTGTGCGTGGCCGGCGTGCGCGCGGCGAGGTTGACGACGTTGGGGACGCGGCCGGTCTCCTTGAACGTGCGGATGATGCGGACGGTCTCGGCGGCGATGGCCTCCTGCGCCTGGTCGGTCGAGGCGCCGATGTGGTGCGTGCCGTAGAGGTTCGGCTCTTTGCTTATGTCGTCGGTGAACTCGCCCGCCGCCGACGCCGGCTCCGAGGCGAAAACGTCGAGGCCGGCGCGGATGTTTTTGTCGCGCATGGCGCGGCGCAGCGCCTCCTGGTCAACCACTTCGCCGCGCGAGGTGTTGACGAAGAGGGCGCCGTCGCGCATGGCGTCGAAGAAGTCGGAATTGATGAGCCCGCGCGTCTCGGGCTTCAAGGCGACGTGGACGCTCACCACGTCTGAAGCGCGAGCGACATCTAGCGGGCTCTCAACGCGCTCGACGCCGAGGACTATCGCGCGCTCCTGCGTCAGGCTCCGGCTCCAGGCGACGACACGCATGCCGAACGCCCGCGCGCGCGTGATGACCTCCTGCCCGATCTGTCCCGTGCCGATGAGGCCGAGCGTGCGGCCGAGAAGCCCGCGCGCCTTCGAGAATTCTTTCTTGTTCCAGCGGCCCGCGCGCAGCTCCGCGACGTTGTCGGCTACCCGGCGGTCGAGCGCGAGGATGAGCGCGAGCGCAAGCTCGGCGACGGCCACGGAATTTTTGCCGGGGCAGTTC
>DASPKR010000362.1:0-3166 GCA_035627975.1 Pyrinomonadaceae bacterium
CAAGAACGCGCCCGAGCGCTTCACGCGCAAGGAGATGTCCGAGGGCGAGCGCGAGACGCTCACCTCGCTGCTCGACGAGATTTACGGGCGCTACGTCTCGGCGGTCGCCGAGGCGCGTCGCAAGTCGGCCGAGGACATCAAGGCGCTCATAGACAACGCGCCGCACAACGCGCAGGACGCGCAGCGCGCCGGCCTCATTGACGGCGCCGCCTACCGCGAAGAGGTCGAGGGCGAGCTTAAGAAGCGGCTGGGCTACAAGGACGACGAGAAGCTGCGGAAGGTAACGGCGGGGGACTACCGCCGCGTCAGCCCCGAGTCGCTCGGCCTCAACCAGGGCGAGCGCGTCGCGCTCATATTCGCCGCAGGGCCCATCGTGCCGGGCAGCTCCAGCGACGACTCATTCGGCGGCGAGCAGATGATAGGCTCCGACACCGTCGTCAAGGCCCTGAACGACGCGCGCGACGATAAGACTGTCAAGGCGATAGTGCTGCGCGTTGACAGCCCCGGCGGCTCGATGTACCCGTCCGACCTAATCTGGAAGGCCGTCGAGGAGGCGAAGAAGAAGAAGCCGGTCGTGATCTCCATGAGCGACCTCGCCGCCTCGGGCGGCTACTACGTCTCTATGGGCGCCAACAAGATAGTCGCACACCCGCTGACGCTCACCGGCTCAATAGGCATCTACGCCTACAAGCCCGTCATGGCCGGCTTCTACGACTGGATAGGCGTGACTAGCGAGTACATGCTGCGCGGCAAGAACGCCGGCATATTCCGCGAGACCGAGAAGTTCACGGACGAGGAGCGCAAGAAGTTCCAGTCCGTCTTAGACCGCGCCTACTGGAACGAGTTCCTGCCGAAGGTTGCGCAGGGTAGGAGGTTCGCGAACGTCGAGGCCGTCCACGCGATAGCGCAGGGCCGGGTCTGGACGGGCGCGCAGGCCAGGGAGCGCGGCCTCGTTGACGAGTTCGGCGGGCTCGACCGCGCCGTCGAGGTCGCGAAAGAGCTGGCCGGCATCCCGGCCGACAAGGGCGTGCAGCGCGTAATCTTCCCCGCGCCGCGCAGCTTCTTCCAGCAGCTCTTCCAGGAAGAGCCGGACGCGAGCGTCCGCGCCCAGATGCAGCAGCGGCAGGCCGTCCTCAACTCGCTCCCCAAGGAGATGCGCCGCGCCGCCCGCTACGCCTCCATGTTCGAGCGCTTCGGCCAGACAGACGCGCTCACCCTCGTGCCCTTCGAGATGAAGATCGAGTAGAACAGAAGGCAGAAGGCGGAAAGCGGGAGGCGGTCAGCACCCGGTGAGCGTTCTTGACCGCCTTCTGCTTTCCGCTTTCTACCTACTTCTCTGGGGCTTCTATCTTCTCCTCGCCGCCCATGTAGGGCCTGAGCGCTTCCGGTATAACGACCGAGCCGTCGGGCCGCTGGTAGTTCTCGAGAATGGCGAGCCACGTGCGGCCGACGGCGAGGCCGGAGCCGTTTAAGGTGTGCACGAACTCGGGCTTCGAGCCGCCCGCGCGGCGGAAACGAATCTGGGCGCGCCGGGCCTGGTACGCCTCGAAGTTCGAGCACGAAGAGATTTCGCGGAAGGCGTTCTGGCTCGGCAGCCAGACCTCTATGTCGTAGGTCTTGGCGGCGCTCGCGCCCATGTCGCCCGTCGAGAGCGTCACGACGCGGTAGTGAAGGCCGAGCTTCTGCAAGATGGCCTCGGCGTCGCGCGTCAGCCCCTCCAACTCCTCGTATGAATTTTCGGGCGCCGAGAGCTTGACGAGCTCGACCTTGTCGAACTGGTGCTGGCGTATGACGCCGCGCGTGTCGCGCCCGTAGGAGCCGGCCTCGGAGCGGAAGCAGGGCGTGTAGGAGACGAACTTCATGGGCAGCTCGGCGCCGTCGAGAATCTCGCCGCGGTGTATGTTCGTCACCGGGACCTCGGCCGTCGGGATGAGGTACAGGCCGCGCTCGTCCTCTAGCTTGAACAGTTCTTGCTCGAACTTCGGGAGCTGGCCCGTGCCGAAGAGCGAGTCGCGGTTGACGATAAAAGGCGGCAGCGTCTCCTCGTAGCCGTGCTCGCGCGTGTGCACGTCGAGCATGAAGTTGATGAGGGCGCGCTCCATGCGCGCGCCCGCGCCGCGCAGGATTGCGAAGCGCGCGCTGGCAATCTTGGCCGCGCGCTCGAGGTCGAGTATGCCGAGCCGCGCGCCTATCTCGACGTGATCCTGCGGCTCGAAGTCGAAGCGCGGCGCCTCGCCCCACTGGCGGGCTTCCACGTTCGCCGACTCGTCCGCGCCCACAGGGACGGACTCGTGCGGCACGTTCGGGACGCCCGACAGCAACTCTTCCATCCTCCGCTCGGCCTCGTCGCGCTCCCTGTCTAGCTGCGCGATGCGCTCCTTAAGCTCGCCGACCTCGCCTCGCCGCGCCTCGGCCTCCTCCCTGCGCCCCTCCTTCATCAGCGCGCCTATCTCGCGGCTCGAAGAGTTGCGCCGCGCGTTGAGGGCGTCGGACTCGGCTATGGCGCGCCTGCGCTCGGCGTCGAGCGCCTCGAAGTCGTCGAGCGCGGACGTGGGGAAGCCGCGCGCCTCCAACCCCGCGCGCACGCGCCCCAGGTTCGCCCTCACGTAGTTCAAATCGAGCATCTGTTCAGTCTCTCAGCCCCGGATGTCCGGCCTCGCGAAAATGCGGTTGGCCTCTTCCAAAGTCTCCTTCGAGCCCACGTCGTACCAGAGCCCCGGCACCTTCCACGTGTAGAAGGGCGTGCGTTGGTACATCCACTGCACGAGGCGGCCGGGCTGGTCGGGGTTGTTGCCCTCGGCTATGTACTGCTTAATCAGCGGCAGCGCGGAGCGGGGGTAGAAGTAGAGGGCGATGCCCGTCAGCGTGCTCTTCGGCTCGGCCGGCTTCTCCTCGAAGAAGGTTATGCGCCCGTCCTCGCCGACCTCAATGGCGTTGTACTTCTTTATCTCATCGAGGTCGCCCACGTCATAGACGGCGAGCACGGGCGCGCCCTTCTCGCGGCAGAACTCGCCGAACTCCTTGAGGCCGTGGCTGAAGAGGTTGTCGCCTGCCACGACGATGACGTCGTCGTCAATCCCCGCGGCCTCGAGCACGAGGTTGAGGTCACCGATGGCGCCGAGCTTGTTCGAGTCGTCCGTTGACTTGTCGTTGATGATGGTGAAGT
>DASPKR010000363.1:0-6333 GCA_035627975.1 Pyrinomonadaceae bacterium
CAGCCCCCGGCGCCGAGGCGATGCCGCCCGTCCCGCCCGACATGCCCGAGCGGATAATGGAGGCGGTCGTGAGCGCCGGCGTCCCGCTCCCCTTAGACGAGCAGGGCGCGGCCGTCACGGCGGGCGAGACGGTGATAACGAAGACCTACAAGCTCGACGACGAGGCCGCCTTCTCGCTCAAGAGCCTGCGCGGCGACATCTCGATTGAGGGCTGGGAGTCGGACGAGGCGCAGGTCAAGATCATCAAGCGCGGCGGCAGCCCCGACGAGCGGCGCGCAGTGCCCGTGCTCGCCTCCTCTAGCGAAGAGGCGCTCGCGCTGACGAGCCCGACGGCCGACGGCGAGCCCGTCAGCGTCGCCTACGAGGTGAAGCTGCCGCGCGGCACGAAGCAGGTGCAGGTCTCGTCCGGGGAGTCGAGAGTTAAGGTCTCGGGGCTCGAAGGCACGGTCGTCGTTGACGTGCGCGGCGGCGAGCTGGAGTTCCGCGACGTGCCGGGCAGCGTGCGCGGCAAGCTGACGAAGGGGCGCATCAAGGTCTTCTACGGCGAGTCGGGGCAGACGGGCGCGCAGGAGTTCTCGGCCGTGCGCGGCGACGTGGAGGTTGACTTCGCAGACGCCGTGAGCGCGGACGTGAAGGCCGAGACGATGGACGGCGAGATAAGCGCCGACGCCGCGCTCGGCGTCAACGTCGAGAAGCGCCCTGCCGGCCAACACGCCGTCGGCCGCCTCGGCGACGGCGACGAGCAACTGCTGATAAAGGTCGTCAACGGCGACATCAAACTTAAGAAGTAAGCTCCGGGCGTGAGGCGCGCGCCGGCACCACCTTTAAGAGGAGAAGCAGGCAGATGGCAATCGAAGTCATACAGTTCTTCGACCCGACGGGGTCGCAGATAATCCACCGCGAGCCGCCGCAGGGCTCGGCCGACATAAAGATGGGCGCGCAGCTCATCGTGCAGGAGAACCAGTCGGCCGTCTTCTACCGCGACGGCAAGGCGCTCGACACGTTCGGCCCCGGCCGCCACACCCTAACGACGATGAACGTGCCGCTCCTGACGCGCCTGCTCTCCATACCCTTCGGCGGCACCTCGCCCTTCCAGGCGGCGGTCGTCTTCGTCGCGCGCCACACCTTCCAGGACATGAAGTGGGGGACGAAGGAGCCGATCGCGTTCCGCGACTCCGAGCTCTACATGGTTCGCCTGCGCGCCTTCGGCAAGTACTCCATCCGCGTCGCAGACCCGCAACTCTTCGTCGGCTCCGTCGTCGGCACGCGCAACATCGTCTCCACGCAGGGCCTCGGCGAGTACCTGCGCGACATAATCGTCTCGCGCTTAAACGACCTGCTCGGCGAGAATTTGAAGACCGTCTTCGACCTCCCGGCCTACTACGACGAGCTTGCGGCGGGCGTCAAGGGGCGCGTCGCCGAGGACTTTAGCCGTCAGGGCCTAGAGCTCGTTGACATGCTCATCTCGGCGATAACGCCGCCCGAGGAGGTGCAGAAGAAGATTGACGAGCGCGCCTCTATGTCGGCGCTGGGCGACATGGACAAGTACATGCGCTACAAGGCGGCCGAGTCCATGCAGGACGCCGCGCGGCAGCCGGGCGGCGCCGCCGGGCAGGGCATGGGGCTCGGCATGGGCTTCGGCTTCGGACAGGTGATGGCGGGCGCTATAAGCGGGCAGGGGCAGCAGCAGGGCGGTCAGGGCCAGCAGGGCGGCGGGGGCGCCGCCGCGGGCGCGCAGACCGTCGCCTGCCAGAAGTGCGGGACCGCGAACAGCGCGGGCGCGAAGTTCTGCTCCAACTGCGGCGCGAACGTGCAGCAGCAGCAACAGCAGGCGGGCGGCGTCACCTGCCCGAACTGCCAGGCACAGGCGCAACCGGGCGCGAAGTTCTGCCCCTCTTGCGGTACCTCATTAGAGCCCAAGAAGTGTAAGAACTGTGACACGCCCATGCAGCCCGGCGCGAAGTTCTGCCCCAACTGCGGCACGGCCGCCTAGTAAACACACGCGAATGTCAGAGCCCCGGCAGGGGCGACGGAATAACGTTGTCATTATTCCGTCGCCCCGCCGGGGCTCATCGCTTTGTCATCAGCTTGAGTATTTCAACGGCGCGCTTCATGGCGCGGTCGCGGCCGCGGCGGAGGTCTTCGCGCGTGGGGGCGAGCGGTTCGTCGGGCGCGACGCCCGAGCCTTCGAGGCGCGAGCCGGCGGCCGTGTGGTAATCGAGCTCGCTTATGTCGAGTATGCCGCCGTCGGGCAGCTCGTGCCGGTTGCGTATGGCGAGCACGCAGCCGCAGGTCTTCTCGCCGACGAGGCGCGCGCGGCCCCTCTCCTTCAGTGCGGCGGCGAAGATTTCGGCGGCGCTCGCCGTCCTCGCGCCCGTGAGCACGACCACGGGGCCGTCGAAGCGCGCGAGCGGCGCGGCCGAGGAGAGCGCGGCCGAGCGCGTGAAAGGCTCAAGGCGCACGCGGCCTCCGCGGTCGTTGAAGCGGCCGAGGCTCAGGCCCGAGGGCAAAAGGGCGGAGGCCGCGTCCGTCATCGCCTCGGTCTCGCCGCCCCCGTTGTCGCGCAGGTCAACGACGAGAGCGCGCGAGCCGGCAAGCTCCGCCCTGAGCGCGCGCGCGAGCGCGGCTGCGGTCTCGGCCGCGAACACGTTAAAGCTGACGACCCCGACGCCGCCCTCGCGCCTGACTTCGAGCGCGGGCGTGCGCGTGCGCTCCTCGCGCACGAGGCGCACGCTCCTTTCGCGCCCGCCGCCCGAGGCGAAGACGACGTTAACGGGCGAGCCCGCGGGGCCGTCGAAGACGCGCGCGGCGGCGAACGGGCGTGCCGGGGCCGGCCCGAGCGAGACTGCCGGCACGCCCTCGACGCTTTTAACCGCGTCGCCGGGGCGCACGCCCGCGCGCCACGCCGCCGAGCCGCGCTCGACCTGAGTGACGACGACCTCGCCCGCCAGCTCCCGCACGCTCACGCCGACGGAGACGAAGCGGAGCACGCGCCAGTCGCCGTTCTCGCCCGGCGCGAAGACGCGCGTGTGCGGGTCGCGCAGGCGGCCGAGCATGTCGCGCAAGACCGCGTAGAACTCGCGCTCGCCGCGCGCCTCCGCGGCGAGCGGGCGCATCTCGCGCCTGAGCGCAGGCCAGTCAACGCCGCCGAGGGCGGGGTCGAAGTAGCGCGCGCGAACCTGCTCCCAGACCTCGTCGAAGATGCGCAACCGCCCCTCGCGCGAGTCGGACGACTCCGCCGCCCCGTCGCGCGCGGGCCCGCGCGCCGCGGCCGCGGGCAGAAAGCAGAGCGCTAGCGCGACCGCGAGCGAGGCAGCAGCGAGCTTACCTTTAAGACTCCGTTTCAGCATCACCGTCAAAAACAACCTGCCCTTCGGCGAACTGTTCGAGGCACGCGCGGCACAGGCACCCGCTGAAGCGCCCGCTCAAGGTCGCGCGCGCCGACTCGCTCAAACTCACACCGGCGCACCAGCAGCCCTCGGCCGCCGCGCCGCACTCGAACCCGCCGCCGCACCTCGCGCACGCGGCCGTGCAGACTGACTCTTTCGCGCTCATCACTCCTTCTTCTGGGGGCGGCGGAAATTGTAGCGCAGCAGGACGCGGACGGGAACGGGCTCGCCGCCGCGCTCGGCCGGGCGGAAGCGCGTGCGGCTCACGGCGGACGCCACGGAGTCGTCCAGGCCGAAGCCCGCCCAGCGGACTATCTCGACGGTGGTGACTCGGCCGTCGGCGCCTATCTCGACGGAAGCGTCAACGGTCGCCTCGGCCTCGGCGCGCGCGGCCTCTTCGGTATAGGCGGGCCGTATGCGCCTGTAGGGCGCGGGCGGGCGCACGTTGCCGTGGGCGACCTCGGGCTCTTCGGCCGAGAGGTCTATGATGGGCGCGTGGGCATCGCCCTGCTGCGGGGGCGCGAGGCGCTCGCGGTCTTCGCGCGCGCGCGCCTCGGCGACGGCCGAGAGCAGGCGCGCGGCCGCGGCGTCGAGTTGCGCGAGCAGCAGCCGCTCTGCCTCTCCGGGCGTCGCGGCCTCGGCCGCGGGGCGCTCCCAGCGGATGAGACGGCCCGTGCGGGAGCTGGCGACGAAGACGGAGGCGTAGGACTCGAAATAGACTGGCCGGGCGGAGGAGGAGCGGCGAAGGGTCTGCGCGTCCCCCGTCACGAAGAAGTCGCAGCCGACCGCGGCGCCCAGGTCGCGCGCCTCACTCAACGTCATGTTGAGCGAGCCGCGGTAGCCAACCCCGCGCGCCGCCGCGCGCGACATGTCGCGATCCGTTAGCGCCACCCTGATCCCGCCGATTTGCGCGCCCGCGAGCGCCTTCGACAACTGCGACGGCGCTCGCACGCCCGTCCCGGCCTCTCCCATGTCGAGCACGGCCAGGCGGACGGTCGCGGGTTGAAAGACAGTCGGCGCGGCCGTCGGGCGCGAGAGCGCTAGAGCGAGGATGACGAGAGCGCTGCCGTAAGTCATTCAGTCCTCGTCGCCGGGGCGGAGCGGGTCTGCGTAGATGCCGGGGGAGCTTTCGGGGATGATGGCGGCGCCGGCGGCACGCTCGTAGAACTCGGCGGGGCCTACGCCGCCGATGACGGCGTAGGCGTAGCCCATCTCGCGTAGCGCGCGTAGCGACATGAGCAGGAGCGCGCGCCCTAGACCGCGACCGCGCTCGACCTCGACTACGCCCGCCGGCCCGAAGAAGTTGCGGGCCGAGCACTCGTATGCGGCGAAGCCCACGAGCCTGCCCTCGCGCAGCGCGACGAAGACACTCACAGGCTGGCGCGCGAAGCCGACCGAAACCTCGTCCGCCCACGCCGCCTGGAAGTTGCGCTCGACGAAGCCGCGCACCTGCGTCAACTCCCACGCCCGCGCGCGCCGCACGACTAGCCCCTCCGCCCTCAGTTCTTCGGGGGTCGGCCCCGCGTCGGGCAGCCTCAGAAGGTTGACCAGCATGTCCGGCATGATCTCTTAACGCTGCGGCGTCACTGCCCCATCTGCCACTGCTTGACCGACTCCAGCGGGAAGAGGAGCATCAGGACGTTCAGGAGCAGCCCGTCCCTTATCCAGACGAGCAGTAGTATCTCCGTTGCGGCGAAGGCGGCGAGCGTGCGCCAGAGGCCCAGCCGCAGAGCGAGCAGGAAGCCGAGGCCGCACGCAATAATGTCGCCCAGAGAGTTGATGACGGTGTCGCCCGTGTAGCCGAGCGCTAGCGTCGCCTCGCGGTAGCGGCGTATGACGAAGTCGGAGTTCTCTATCACTTCCCAGGCTGCCTCCGCGGCGACAGCAGCGAGCAGCCGCCACCTGACCGCCAGCCGCGGCGCCGCCCACGCGAGCAGCCCGCAGAGGGCGAAGCCGTGCAGCACGTGCGTGAGCGTGTAAGGGTCGGAGAGGTGTTGAGAGTTGTCAGAACCCCACGCGTCGCCCGACCATGCGAGCACGTAGCCGCACGCGCACGCCCAAAGCCTCCCCTGCCAGCGCAGCAGCGCGGCCGCCGCCGCCATCACGCCCACAAGGCCCGCGGCCCAGAGCCAGAACGGGCGCGCAAGCTTCAAGCGCCCGCGCCCCCCGCGCCGCGCGCGGGCGCGCCGTGGTAGAGGCCGTAAATCTCGTCCTTTACTTCGGGCGGGAAGCAGACGCGGTGCAGGCGGTAGCCGCGAAGGCCCCTCACGGCCTCGCTCACCTCGCTTATCTCGCGCACGACGGGGCGCGCGTAGCCGTCCTCTACGTAGATGAGCGACTTGGGCTCCGCCCCCTCGGCCGTGTAGTAAGAGTAGTACGGGACGTCGGAAGCCTGGTCTTCGATGAAGTAGTAGTCGGGGTCGAAGCCCGCCGCCGCGACGCGCGCGCGCGCCTCGCGCAGGAAGTCGGGGCGCTCGTGCTCGGGCATGTCGAGGTCTATGGCCTTGAAGAGCCTGCGGCCGACGAAGCGGCGGCTCAAGTCGGACAGGAGCGCGTCCGCAGACCTCTGCCACTGCTTGGCGTGGAAGAGAACGTCCGAGTCGTCCATCTCCATGTGATCGGTGAGCGAGAGCGGCGCGCGGCGCAAGACCTTCTCGAAGGCCGTGCCGGGCGCGCACCAAGCGTCGCCGCCGTCGCGCATGACTTCTAGCGCGCGCCTGAGCGTCGAGCGCAGCACGGCCTCGGCCGACCTGAGCGTGCGGTGGAAATAGACCTGCCGGAACATGTAGTAGCGCGCCTGCAAGTACTCCTCGACGGCGTAGAGGCCGCGCGCCGAGACGTATATGCGCCCGGCCTGCTCGTCAACCTCTATGGCGTTGACGACCCATTCGAGGTCGTAGTAGCCGTACTTGGCGCCCGTCATCAGCGAGTCGCGCAGAAGGTA
>DASPKR010000364.1:0-6051 GCA_035627975.1 Pyrinomonadaceae bacterium
TACTACGCAGACCTCGCCCTACAGGCTTCGTGCCGGATGTGCCTGGTGCGCATCGAGAAGATGCCGAAGCTGCAAACCTCCTGCACGGTGACGGTCACGGACGGCATGAACGTCACGACCGCGAGCGAGGAGATAGAGAAGGCGCAGCGCGGGATGGTCGAATTCCTACTGGCGAACCACCCGCTCGACTGCCCCGTCTGCGACCGCGGCGGCGAGTGCGAGCTTCAGGAGATGGTCTTCGACTGGGGCCAGCTCGAAGAGCGCTTCACGGAGCGCAAGAACTACCACCCCGAGAAATTCCTCTCGCCCATCGTCGCCAACGACCCGCAGCGCTGCATCCTCTGCAAGCGCTGCACGCGCGTCTGCGACGAGTGGATGGGCGAGGACGCGATAGAGGCCGGCGGCCGCGGCGTCCACACCGTCATAGGCACCTACGGCGGCTGGCTCAACTGCTCGCAGTGCGGCAACTGCATAGAGGTCTGCCCGACGGGCACGCTCCTCGACGCTACCTACCGCCACCAGACGCGGCCGTGGGAACTTTCCCGCACGACCTCGACCTGCACGTTCTGCTCCGACGGGTGCCAGCTCTCCGTCGGCTCGCGCGCTGGCGAGGTGATGAGGGTCGTGGCGCGCGACCGCTACGTGAACGGCCACAACGGCGAGTTCCTCTGCATCAAGGGGCGCTTCGCGCACCCGTTCGTCAACCACGAGGAGCGCCTGCGCACGCCGCTCGTGCGCTACAAGAAGGGCGGCCGGCTGATTCCGGCCACATGGGACGAGGCCGTGCGCTTCGCGGCCGAAAGGCTGCGCGCCGTCAAGGAGGCCCACGGCGCCGGCGCGATCGGCGTGGTCGGGAGCCCGCGCCTCACGAACGAGTCGAACTGGGCGATGCTCAAGTTCGCGCGCGACGTTCTAGGCACCGACCGCTACACGGCGACCGACGCCTTCTCGCTCACGGCCTTCTTCGAGAACCTCGGCGCGCCCGTCGCGACGCACCGGGACATACGCCGCGCCTCGACCATCGTGCTCATCGGCGGCGAGCCCGAGGAGCTTCAGCCGCTCACGGGCCGGCAGATTCGTCAGGCCGTCAGGAACGGCGGCGCTAAGCTCGTCATATTCAACAGCACGCCCATCCGGCTGAAGCAGCAAGCCGCGCTCTTCCTACACATTAACCCCGGCACCGAGGATGCCGCGGTGCTCGCGCTCGCGTCGCCGGGAGACGCCGAAGCCGCGGCTGGCAAGCTCGGCGTCGAGGCGGAGGCGCTCGGCCGCGCGAGCCAGTTGATAAGCGAGACGGCGGGCGACGTTGTCATCATGTTCGGCGGCGAGCTGAGCGCCGAGGCTCAGGCCGTGCTCGCGCGGCTGTCAACCGCGTTCGGCGAGAAGGAGGGCCGGCGGTTCCTCCTGCACCCGCTGCCGCTCTTCAACAACAGCGTGGGCGTTCACGACATAGGGTTGATGAAGGGCGCACTGAACCCGCTCGAAATGTTAGACGCCGCGGGCGAGGGCCTTCGCGCGATGTACGTGGCCGGGAGCTTCCTGCCCTCGCACCTCGAAGGGCGCGAGGACGCGCTCTCGCGGCTCGACTTCCTCGCCGTGCAGGAGCTTTTCCACACCGAGACGACGCGCCACGCCGACGTGGTCTTCCCCGCCGCCTCGTTCGCCGAGACGGACGGGACGTTCACGAACAACGGCGGGCTAGTGCAGCGCGTGCGCCAGTCCATCTCGCCCGTCCACCAGTCGAAGCCGGACTGGGCGATTACCTCGCAGCTCGCGCAGGCCCTGGGCATTGACCTCGGCTTCCAGATGTCGGCGAGCACGATTTTCATGGAGATAGCCAGGCACGTCCCAGCCTACGAGGGCCTGCGCTACCCGCTCCTGAAGGACGAATCGAAGCCCGTTCAGGCCAGGCACGCAGTCGCGGCGGGCGGGGACGCGGCCGCCCGGACGGCGGAGCTTCGGCGCGCAGTCGAGACGCTCGAAGCCGCGGGGCCTAAGACGGGCGCGACGCCGCCCGTCGGGCACGAGCTCTTCAGGCTCGGGACGCTGACGAGCAAAGTCCCGCAGTTCCATCTGCTCGCGGCCGGCAACCCCGAGCCCGAGAGCGTTCTGATTTCCCCCCTCTACCAGATAACCATTGACGACTCCCTGCGCCGCGCCCCCGCGGCCGCCGGGGACTGAAACGCGGTGATCAGTTGCCAGTAGTCAGTCATCAGCAAAGAACTAAACTGACTACTGATAACTTATAACTGGTGGCTAACCCTTATGGAGTGGCTCACGAATCTAGTGGGGCCTGACGTGGCCCGAGGGGCGGCGCAGCTCGTCGGCATCAACGTCGCGTTCGTCGTTGTGCTGATGATCGTCGCCTACACGGTGCTTGCGGAGCGGCGCATACTCGGCTTCATACAGGGCCGTCTGGGGCCGAACCGCGTCGGGCCGGGCGGCATGTTGCAGCCCTTCGCAGACCTCCTGAAGTTCATCTTCAAGGAGGAGATCACGCCCACGAAGGCGACGAAGTTCGTCTATTTCCTCGCGCCCATCATAGCGATCACGGCGGCTCTGATGCCGATAATCGTCTATCCGTTCGGCCCGAGTTTGCGCCTGCCCTTCCTCGGCGAGTTCTCGCTCGTCATCGCGCGCTTCGACATAGCGCTACTGTACGTGCTGGGCATCACGTCCGTCGGCGTTTACGGCATCGCGCTCGCGGGCTGGGCGTCGAACAGTAAGTACAGCCTGATGGGCGGGCTGCGCGCGTCGGCGCAGATGATCTCCTACGAGCTCAGCCTGGGCCTCTCGCTCGTCGGCGTCGTGCTCATGTCTGGCACTCTTGACCTATACAGCATCGTCGAACAGCAGTCCGGCACATACGGCCTCGCCTGGAACATCTGGCGCATAGACGGGATGCCGCAGCTCATAGGCTTCGTCACCTACCTCATCTCGGCCATCGCCGAGACGAATCGCGTGCCGTTCGACCTGCCGGAGGCCGAGACCGAGCTGGTCGCGGGCTTCCACACGGAGTACTCGGCCCTCAAGTTCGCCCTCTTCTTCATGGCCGAGTACGTCAACATGTTCACGGTCTCGATGCTGGCGACGACGATGTTCCTGGGCGGCTGGAACTTCCCCTTCGCCGACTACCTGCTCGCCCTCTTTCTGGAGCGCGGCTCTTACTGGTACTCGACGCTCTTCGCGCTGCTGAGCATCTTCGCCTTCCTCGCGAAGGTGACGTTCTTCCTGTTCCTCTACATCTGGCTGCGCGGCACGCTGCCGCGCTTCCGCTTCGACCAGTTGATGAACTTCGGCTGGAAGTTCCTGCTGCCCGTCGCCATCCTGAACGTGATACTGACGGCGACGGTGATGTTCTTCGTGTTGAGGTAGCTGCCAGCGGCCGGCAATAAGCCGTCGGCTTTGAGTGGCGACGTTGGGAATGGGCTTCGATAACCTGCTCGGGCCGTGATTGGGAGAAGCCGAAAGCTGACCGCTGACCGCTTGTTGCTCTTCCTATGTGGACGATGATCCTGTTCATCCTGTTCGGCGCGCTGGCGGTGGGGTGCGCCATCGCGGTGGTGGCGCAGCGCAACCCACTCTACAGCGCCATCTCGCTCATCGGCGTCTTCGTCGCGCTCGCGTGCCTCTACGTGATGCTGGCCGCGCCGTTCATCGCCGCCATTCAGGTCATCGTCTATGCCGGGGCGATAATGGTTCTTGTCGTCTTCGTCATAATGCTCCTGAACGTCGAGGAGGAAGTGCGCCGGCCGCTCAGGCTCAGATACCTGATACCCATCGGCGTCGTCCTCGCGGCCGTGCTCGCGGCCGAGGGCGCCTTCATCCTGACGCTCGGGCGCACGGCGGGCATGACTGCCGTGGGGCCGCCCTCGGGCGAGGTCGGGGCGACGGCCTCAATCGGCACGGGGCTCTTCACGGAGTACCTGCTGCCGTTCGAGGTGACTTCCATTCTGATATTGATGGCCCTCGTCGGGGCGATCACGCTCGCGCGGCGCACGGCGACGCGGCTCACGCCCGCGGCGGGCGACGCGCCCGTGCTCGCGGCGGTCGAAGCCCCGGCCGGCGGGGCGCTACAGCCCGGCAGGACTGACGCGACGGGCCGGGCCTTCGCCCGGGCGCAGATAGAGCGCGGCGAGGCCGCGGCCCCGTCCGACGCATCGGGCGAGAACAAAGCAGCGGGGGGCGGAGAAGAGTGATGGTGCCTTTGTCCTTTTACCTTGCGCTCTCGGCCGTGCTCTTCACGATAGGCGTGGTGGGCGTCATCATCAAGCGCAACGCCATCGCTATGTTCATGTGCATAGAGCTCATGCTCAACGCCGTGAACCTGACGTTCGTCGCCTTCTCAAGCTACTTCGGCGACGTGACGGGCCAGCTCTTCGTCTTCATCGTGATGACGGTGGCGGCCGCGGAGGCCGCGGTCGGCCTCGGCATCATCATCGCCATCTTCCGTAACCGCGAGTCCCTCGACGTGGACGACGCGAGCGTGCTGAGGCTTTAAGAGAAGTAGCGATGGAAAATCATCTTCTCGCCGTTGTCGTCTTCGCGCCGCTGGCCGGGGCCGCCGTCAACTGGCTGGTGGGCCGGCGCGTGCGGAGCGAGGCGTTCATAGGCGCGGTCGCCTGCGCCGCCGTCGGCGTCTCGACGGTCTGCGCCTTCCTGATAGCCTTCACGGCCGGGGGGGGCGCGGCCTTAACGAGCGAGCCGGCGCGGCCCGTCTTCAGCCACCTCTGGACGTGGCTACAGGTCGGAAGTTTCCGCGCGGACTTCGGCTTCGCGATGGACAGGCTCTCCGGCATCTACGCCTGCTTCGTCACATTCGTCGGCCTGCTCATACACGTCTTCGCCACCGGCTACATGCACGGCGACAAGGGGTTCTACCGCTTCTTCGCGTACCTGAACCTCTTCATGTTCATGATGCTGACGCTCGTGCTGGCCGACAACCTGCTCCTGATGTTCGTCGGCTGGGAGGGCGTGGGGCTCTGCTCCTACCTGCTGATCGGTTACTACATTGACCGCAAGGAGGCCGGCGACGCAGCCAAGAAGGCTTTCGTCGCAAACCGCATAGGCGACTGGGGCGTCATACTCGGCATCATGCTCGTCTTTTTCCTGACGGGCTCGATCAGCTTCTTCGACAAGCCGGAGGCTGTGACGGGAGGCTCGGCGGTCGCCAGCGCGCTCGGGCGCGTCGCGGGGATGGCGACAGACCCGTTCACGCTGGGCGCGGTCTTCGCGGGCGGCGTGACTTCCGCGGCCGTGCTCCTCTTCATCGGCGCGACGGGCAAGAGCGCGCAGATACCGCTCTTCGTCTGGCTGCCGGACGCGATGGCCGGCCCGACGCCCGTCTCGGCGCTCATACACGCCGCGACGATGGTGACGGCGGGCGTCTATATGGTCGTGCGCTGCTCGGCCATCTACTCGCACGCGCCGATGGCGCTCTTCATCATCGCAATCGTCGGCGCCGCGACCGCCATCTTCGCCGCGACCATCGGCCTCGCTCAGAACGACATCAAGAAGGTTCTGGCCTACTCCACCGTCTCGCAGCTCGGCTACATGTTCCTCGCGTGCGGCGTCGGCGCCTTCGTCGCCGCCATCTTCCACGTGATGACGCACGCCTTCTTCAAGGCGCTCCTCTTCCTCGGCTCCGGCTCCGTAATTCACGGCATGCACCACGAGCAGGACATGCGTAGGATGGGAGGCCTTCGGAAGTACATGCCCGTCACCTTCGCGGCGATGCTGACGGGTTGGCTCGCCATCTGCGGCGTCCCCATCTTCGCCGGCTTCTTCTCGAAGGACGAGATTCTCTGGAAGACTTTCAGCACGAAGGCGTTCGGCGACTCCGTCGCGGGCCCTGTGCTCTGGGGCGTGGGCGCCGTGACGGCGCTGCTCACGGCCGTCTATATGACGCGCCTGATGGTGATGACCTTCTGGGGCGGCGAGCGCTTCCGCGAGGCGCACGCCGGCGGGCAGGCCGACGAGGCGCACGCCCACGCTCACGACGAGGGAGCCAAGCCCCACGACGCCCGCCTGGCCTCAGAAGGCGACCGCCCG
>DASPKR010000365.1:0-2877 GCA_035627975.1 Pyrinomonadaceae bacterium
CGGCTCCGGCTTCGAGATTATGTTCGCCTTGCGCGTCACGTCCTTCTGGCTGAACGGGCGGCTGTAGTCTATCGGCGCGCCGCCGCCTCCGCCGCCCGCGCCGCCCCCCCCGAGCCTGCCCGAGCCCCCGCCCGTGTTCCACCCCTCGCCCGGCCCCACCCCGGCGCCCGAGCCCGGCCCCACGCCCGGCCCCGAGCCGGTGCCTATGCCGTCGCCCACGCCGGGGCCGGCCGAGGGCGTCGCCGAGCTAGACTTCGGGTCCCCGTAGGGCAGCGGCCTGGCGTCGGGGGGGAAGAGCGTCGGGTCGGCCTGTATGGTCGGGAGCACCGGCAGCGACGGGCTCTTCACCGCCGGCGGGTGCGGGTTGGGGGGCAGTATGGGGGGGGCCAGCGACGCCTGCGGCAGCTTGCCGAAGGAGGCCGGCAGCTGCTCCTGGCGGCCGCCGCCGCCGCCGCCCTGCGGCCGCTCCTGCTTCGGCTTCTGCCCGCCGCCTGAGCCCTTGGCCGTGCCGGCCGCGCCCTCCTCCGGCTCCTCCTGCTCCTTAGGTATCTCGTCCTCGAGCATGCCGACCAGCTCTAGTTGCTCGTTGATAGCGGCGCGCGCGGCGGCCGAGCGCGCAAGGTTCAGGCGCTCGAGCGCGAGTATGACGGCCAGGCCGCCGAGCACGAGCACGAAGGCCGCGAGCACTGCGACCGAGACGTTGCGCTGCGAGAAGAACTTCCAGCCGGCCCGCCCGTAGGCCGTGGCGGAGCGCGAGACGAAGCCCGCGGGGTCACGCTTAAATTCGGGCCATGTAAGCTCGGCCTCGTGCGCCACCGAGCGGACTTCCTCGATGAGGCGGCGCGTCAGCCCCGCGTCTTCGAGGAACGTAAGATGATACTCGCCCCGCTCGACGCCCGGCTGCGAGAATACTGTCTCCTCTTCGTCGGCGGTGTGCGAAGAGCCGTTCGACGCGTTGCCGTTGGGCGAAGTCGCCGTGGCGGCAGTCGCCTCGGGCTCGGCGGCGCGGGCCGTTACGACCGACGCGGCCGCGTTGGCCGAGAGCGGAGTACCGTCAACCGGACAGAACCCGAACTTGTCGGCGAATTCCTCTTGGCACGTTGGGCACAATTTCATTTCTGACTACCTCGATCCGAACCGAACTCTCGCAGGCAGGCTCTAAAATACCGAAGAAACCCCAAATCCGGGCCGGCGATCCGGGGGGCTGGCTGAATTATATCAAACGTCTCGAAGGCTTGCGTAACTTGCGAGGCCAAAAAGGCGCGGGCCTTCAACACGCCTTGACAGGCATTTTGATGCGGGCCGCGCCCGAACGGTGCGCCGCTCGCCCGCGACAGTTTGTACCATTTCCGCCCGCCGCCCGCGAGCCGCCGAAGGCAGTTGACCAACTCCCGCACGGCATCTAAACTCAGCCCGGAACACCGCTCCCCGGCTCCTTATTACAACCGTCTTTCCAAAGGACTGAACCGGCGGGCGAGCGCCGCCCCGAAACCGCGATGAAGAGCCAGATAAAACTCCCTCGCGCGCTGCTGTTGAGCGCCCTGCTGATTCTGTCGGCGCTGCCGGCCTCGGCGCGGCAGGGCGCGCCGGAGCCGAAGCGCGAGCAGCTCTTAAACGGCCTCAAGATTCTGTTCGCGCCGCGCCCGGCTGGCTCGGAAGTCCTCCTGAAGCTCCGCGTCCACAGCGGCGCCGCTTTCGACCTCGCCGGCAAGGAGGGCTTGATGGCCCTGCTCGGCGACCTCATGTTCGACGCGCAGACGCGCGCATACGTCACAGAGGAGCTGGACGGGCGGCTCGAAGTCCGCGTCGGCTACGACTCGATTGACGTGACGCTCGCCGGCCGCGCATCCGACTTCGAGCGGCTGATGGAGCTCATGCGCAACGCCTTCCTCAACCTGCAACTCACGCCCGAGGCCGTCGAGCGCGCCCGTGCCGAGCGCCTTCGCGCGGTCGCCACGTCGGCGCGCACGCCGGCCGAAGTCGCAGACGCGGCCGCGGCCGCCCGGCTCTTCGGCGCTTACCCTTACGGCCGCTCGACGGAAGGCACGCCTGAGTCGCTCGCTCGCGCCCAGCGCCCAGACCTTATGCTCATGCGCGAGCGGTTCCTGAACCCCAACAACGCCACGCTCGTAATCGCGGGCGACTTAGACCAGCGCCGCGTCATGCGGCTGCTGCGCCAGTCGCTCGGCCCCTGGCGCAAGGGCGACCGCACGATCCCCGCGACCTTCAGGCAGCCGGAGGCGCCCGACGCGCGCGCCCTCGTCATCAACCGACCCGGCGCCTCGGGCGTTGAGGTGCGTCTCGCGGCGCGGGGCCTTGCGCGCGCCGACCGTGACTACCCTTACGCTCAGGCGCTCGCACAGGTCGCGCTCTCGCGCTGGCTGGCGGCCGTGCCTGAGCTTTCTTCAGGCGCGGCAAGCGCACGCCACCGAGCCTTCCGCGAGGGCGGGCTGTTCCTGATGAGCGCGACGGTCCCGACGCCCGAGCTTGCCGCGCGCGCTCTCGCCAAAGGGCGGGAGGTCTTGAGCGCGCTCGCGTCCTCGCAGCCGCCGACAGCGGCGGAGATGTCGGCGGGGACGGCCGCCGCGCCCGCTGCCCAGGCGCAAGGGGTCGAGGCACTCATCGAAAGTTGGCTCGACGAGCAGACCTACGGCCTCGCGGCTGACTCGTCCGCGCCCGTTGTCCTCTCTGCCGGGGAAGCCCAGCGCGTCGCGGCCCGCCTGTTTCTGCACACGCCTCTCGCGGCCGTTGCCGTGGGCGACGCGGAGCGTCTGCGCGCCGAGCTTGCGCGGGCGGGCGGAGTCGAGGTCTTCGGCGAGCCCGCGGCCCAGCCCGCCGCCGCGACGACTCAGCCCCCGCAGGCGAGCCCGAGCCCGC
>DASPKR010000366.1:0-3263 GCA_035627975.1 Pyrinomonadaceae bacterium
GCGGCCTCCTGAAGCACGCGGCGGCGATCGTCGCCTTCGCGGCGCCGACGACGAACAGCTACAAGCGGCTCGTCCCCGGCTTCGAAGCGCCCGTCAACCTCGCCTACTCGGCGCGCAACCGCTCGGCCGCCATCCGCATACCGATGTTCTCGCAGAGCCCGAAGCTCAAGCGGCTTGAGTTCCGCCCGCCCGACCCGTCTTGCAACCCGTACCTCGCCTTCTCGGCGATGCTCATGGCGGGCCTCGACGGCATACAGAACCGGATTGACCCCGGCGAGCCGCTCGATAAGGACATATACGACCTCGCGCCCGAGGAGCTGAAGAACGTCCCCTCCTTGCCGGGCTCGCTCGACGAGTCGCTCAAGGCTCTGGAGTCCGACCACGACTTCTTGCTCAAGGGCGAGGTCTTCACGCCGCAGCTCATAGACCGCTGGATAACCTACAAGCGCGAGAAGGAGATCAACCCGATGCGGATGCGCCCGCACCCGCTCGAGTTCTCCCTCTACTTCGACATCTAACGGCGCACCCGCTTCAAGCCGCGGCCGGGCCGCGCGTGCCGGGACGTTTGAACGTCTTGTCGCCCGCGCGGCCCGGCCGCGGCTCCGCATTTGAGTCTCTAATCCAGCGAGCCGGGCGCCCTGCATCTCGTCCGCGACTGGCTGAAACCCATCCGGCTTCACGAGCAGCGACGGCCGCCCTGTCCAGCAGGCCGAGACGAAGTGATTACGGATTGCGGATTGACGAGAGAGGGTTGACGACAGCAGCGCCGTCGTCAACCCTCTTATCCTTCCCCTTCCGCAACCCGCATTCACTAATCTGTTAATATTTTGGGCGTGCCGTCGCACGCGGAAATCGAAACGCTGGCGCGAGAGCTGCCCGACCCGGAGGGCGCGCGCCTCTTCTACGAGCGCCTGACCGCGGCCCGGCCTCGCGCCGCGCGGCTCCTGGAGGGCGACGCGGGTCTCCTCGCCGACGCGCTCGCCCTCGCCGCCTGGAGCCCTCTGCTCGCCACCACCATCGAGCAGAACCCCGAATACCTCAACTGGCTCGCGCGCGAGAGGGCGCTCACGCGAGTGCGCGAGACGGAGGAGACGGGCGAGGCGCTGGCGCGCTTCGCGCTCACGCACTCGCAGCTCGATTCGCACCTCATGCTCTCGCGCTTCCGCCGAAGGGAGCTTCTGCGCGTCTATCTCCACGACATACGCCGCGAGGCCACGCTCGTCGAGACTACGGAGGAGCTGTCGAACCTCGCCGACGCCGTGCTGCGCCACGCGCTCGGCCACGCCCGCCAGGAGCTGGAGAACCTCTACGGTACCCCTCAGTGCCGCGACGAGCGCGGACGGAGGATGGCCGCGGGCCTCTGCGTCGTGGGCCTGGGCAAGCTCGGCTCGCGCGAGCTGAACTACTCTTCGGACATAGACCTGCTCTTCATCTACTCGGACGACGGCGAGACCTCGGGGAAGGGCGAGCGCGGCGCCGTCACCAACCGCGAGTTCTTCTGCAAGCTCGCCGAGCGCGTCTCGATGGCCGTCGGCGGGCAGGCCGGCGAGGGCGCGGCTTACCGCGTTGACCTGCGGCTGAGGCCGCACGGCCGGGACGGCGCGCTGGCCGTCTCGCTCGAAGAGGCGCTGCGCTACTACCGCGCGAAGGCTCACGCGTGGGAGCTTCAGGCGCTCATACGCTCGCGCGCCTCGGCCGGGTCGGCGCAGCTCTTCGCTCGCTTCGCCGAGGGCGTGCGCGAGCGAGTCTATCGCACGGAGGAGACTGTCGCGCGGGCGCTCGACCACGTCCGCCTCGCCAAGCAGAAGATAGACCGCTTCCACGCCTCCGAGCCGCGCGGCTACAACGTCAAGCTCGGCCGCGGCGGCATACGCGAGATAGAGTTCATCGCGCAGGCTTTGCAGCTCGCCTACGGCGGGCGCGACCCGTGGCTCCAGGCGCCGCACACGCTCATAAGCCTCGGGCGATTGGCCGAGCGCGGGCTAATCACGGAGCGCGAGCGCGGGGAGCTCTCCGACGCTTACGCCTTCCTGCGCACCGTCGAGCACCGCGTGCAGATGGAGCACGGCCTGCAAACTCACACGGTGCCGGACGAGCCGTCGCGCCGCGCGCTGCTCGCGCGCCGAATGCACTTCGCGGGCGAGCGCGCGCTCGAAGAGTTCGACGGCGCGCTCGCCTACCACACAGGGAACGTGGGACGCGCCTACCGCCGCGTCTTCGGCGCGGCCGAGGACGGAAGTGCCGCCGTCAGCGCGTCAGTGAGCGACCGGGAGACGGCGGCGCCTTCATCGTCGGAGCCCGCGACGGCCGCGCGGCACGCCGGAGCGCCCGCCGAACTGTCATCCCGCGCGCGCGCCGCCGCCGACGTTCACAAGGGCGCCGAAGTAAAGCTCTCGCTCGCGGCCGCGCCCGTCTTCGCGCGACACCTCTCGGGCGAGGAGGCGCCGGGCGAGGAGGCGCTCGCCGCCGCGCTGCGCGAGGAGGCAGCGCGCTCGCTCAACCCGCGCCGCTCACTCTCGCTGCTGGCGCGCGTCGCCGCCTCGCTCGACAAGTCGGCCGAGCGCGTCGAGCTGAGCGCCGAGTCGCTCGCAGGGCTCGCGCGCTTCTGCGGCACGTCCGAGCCCTTCGGCGAGATGATTGCCGCCAACCCTTCTCTCATCTCTTCGGTCGCACCCGACGCCGAGACCGTGAAGGGCCGCGACCACCGTGCGCTTCTTCGCGCGGCCGTGTGCGCCGGCCGGAACTTCCGCGAGGAGCTTTCGGCGCTAAGGCGCGCTTGGGCGCACCTGCTCGTCGAGATAGCCGCGCGCGACGCGGCCGGAGAGCTCGCGCCCGCCGACTCGAACGCCCTTCAGACCTCGCTCGCCGCCGCCAGCATCAACGCCGCGCTCCTCGTCGCGCGCCGTGAGCTGGCACGCCGCTTCGGCCGGCTCGCGACCGGGCCGCGCCTGGCCGCGCTCGGCCTGGGCCGCCTGGGCAGCGGCGGCGTTGACTACGGCTCTGACCTAGACCTGGTGCTCGTCTATGACCCGCTCGTGCCTCCGCCGCTCGCGGGGCTAACGCACGAGGAGTCTTACGCGCGCATGGCAGAGCTGCTCACCGTCGCCCTGTCTAGCCTCACGCGCGACGGCTACCTGTACCGGGTTGACCTGCGACTGCGGCCAGACGGAAAGAACGGCGCGCCGGCGTCGTCGTCGCAGGCGTTCGTCTCTTACCTGTCGGAGCGCGCGGAGGTCTGGGAGTGGCTCGCGCACGTGAAGCTG
>DASPKR010000367.1:0-4271 GCA_035627975.1 Pyrinomonadaceae bacterium
GTGGGCGAGCCTGTTCGACGCGGCGCGGGCGATGGGGCCGAGGAGGGGGATGGAGAGCACGCGCTCACGCAGTCGCGCCGTGACGGAGTTGGTGAAAAGGTCGCGCTCCCTCTTCAGCCCTTCGCGCTCGCGCGCAAGCTCGGTCGTGAGCCAGCGGACGTAGTCGGCGGCCGCCCGCCCCTCCTCCCCGGCGTCGCAAGTTTTAACGGCGCGGCTCTCGTCAATAACCTCGCGGTAGAGCGCGACCATCTCGTCCACGGCCCGGTCGCGACCGGCGACGGCGCGAACCCGGCGCGAGACCTCGGCGGCGTCGGCGGCGTCGTAGCGCGCTATCTCGCGGGCGAGCGCGCCGGGGCTCGGCTCCTCACGCAGCGCGCGTATGCCGAAGTTCAGGCCGCGCAGCCGCGCCAACTCCGCCGACGTTACGAGCGGCCCGGCCCCGGCCGCGTCGCAGAGCACGACGGCGGCGCCCACGGCCATCGCTTCAAGCGCGCAGCGCGCCTTCGCGAAGACGAGATCATAGCTCCCCAGAATCTTCTCCGGCTCCGCGCAGGGCCGGCCGGACTTCAGGCCCGCCACGTCGAGCTCAACGCCCGCGCGCGCGCACGCCTCTCGCACGGCGCCGAGGTGCGTCGCCTCGCCCGCGTGGTTGCTGAAGACGAGCGCGCGGCGCGGCTTCGGAGGCAGGGGGCCGCGGGGGCGGAAGCGTTCGAGGTCAACGAAGTTGTGGGCGACGCGCACGAGCGGCTCCGGCACGCCGTGCTCGCACACGAGGCGGTCGCGGCATGTCTCGTCAACTGCGACGTAGCGGAGCACGCGGGGGAAGCGCGGCGGCGTCTCCTCCCATGCGAGCCAGCCGTGGCAGACGAAGAGAGCGGGCGTCGAGGGGAAGTGCAGCAGCGCCGTCATCGTCTCGGCGTGGTGCTGGCCGTGGATGATGTCGGGCGGCGAGCCGAGCTGTCTGAGGTCTGTGACGACGGGGACGGTCTCGCGCCGCAGCGCGGCCGCCGCCTCGCCCGCGCGCGTCGTATAGACAACGGGCGCGTGGCCGCGCCTGAGAAGCCCCGTGGCGAGGTCGCGGACGTAAAGCTCCGTGCCGGCCCGCTCTTCGAGCGCGTAGTTGGTGATTAAGACCCTGAGCACGCCCGTAGTCATGCGCGCCTCTCGGCGTGCTCGCCGAGCGCCGAGGCGAGCGGCGCGATGTGCTCGCGGTAGCGTATCACGCGCTCGACGTGGCCGGCCGCGAGCTGCCTCTCGCCGAGCGTCTCGTAGAAGGGCCGCGCGCCGCCGTCGGCGCCGACCGCCCCGCCGCGCCCCGCGGGCCGCAGGCACTCGACGCGGAACGCCTCGATGCCTCCGCCCCCTTCGCCCCCGCGCTCGATGAACTCCCGCATCGGGCTCTCGCCGCGGCCGTGCACGGCGTCTTTCACGTCGGCGAAGAGGCCGGGGTAGAACTCGCGCGCGGCCGAGAGCTTGCGGCCGAAGGTCTCGTCGTCGAGCTCCATCCAGACCGCCTGCCCGCGCAGGTGCTCGGGGCAGCGGTCGGGGCGGCCGACGACGGGGAAGTCGTAGTTGTCGAGCCGACGGCCCGCGTCGGCGCCGGCCATAGAGGCGGCGGCATCTGCGACGAGGCGGCAGACGTCGTGAGTAGTGTTGTAGCCTTCGGCGGCGTCGGCAACGATGCTCGCGACCCCCGCGCGGGCGAACTCGCCAGCCAGTTTTTCACTCAGTTCGATGAAGAAGCGGAAGTCGTGACCGAGCAGGGCACTATAGACCTCAGTGTCTGTGAAGCGCCCGAAGACGGGGCCGGGCCGCAGGCCGAGGCTGGAGAGGTATCGCGCCGTCGCGCCTATCCTCGGCTCGCCCGCGAGCCCCGAGCCGTCCGTCAGGATGAAAACCGTGGGGCGCGCACGCTCCAGCCAGCCGTGCAGGCGAACCTCGTGGCCTGGGTGCGCGACGACCAGGGCGCTCGGGGGCTGCGGCAGGCCGTTGGGGGAGCTTTGCATCCGAACCTCGAACGGGGCTTTCAGTGATTCGCGAGACGGCCTATTCTGACAGCCGCGCCGCCCGCAGTAAAGAAGGGGCGAGGCGCTAAAAATCAACGCCTCACTTTTCGGAACCGGGGGCCGACGCGGGCGTGAGAAGCGTGCGGAGGGAAAATCCTGTCAGGAGGTCTCTTTGTCCATGAACCGCAAATCGCTGCTCTCTCTGGCCGCCGCCGCGCTCCTGACGACGGCCGCGGCGCACGCGCGCCAGTCCCCGCCCTCGCCTCCCGCTCCGGCCGCCCCGCCTGCTCCCGCGGCGCCCGAAGCGCCCGCGGCCTTCGCCACGACCTTCCTACTGGACGGCGACAACTTCCTCGGCATACACCCCGAGGAGGTCACGCGCGAGAACATGGGCCGCTACCAGATGACGGGCGAGCCGCGCGGCGTGGGCGTCCGCTCCGTGGTGAAGGGCAGCCCGGCCGAGCGCGCCGGCCTGCGCGAGGGCGACGTGATAGTGCGCTTCGACGGCGAGGCGGTCACGTCCCTGCGAAAGCTCAACCGGCTGATTGACGAGTCGGCGCCCGAGCACACGGCGCGCATCACGGTCTTGCGCGGCGGCTCCGAGCAGGAGGTCTCCGCCAAGCTCGAAGCGCGGCACGCCTTCATGCCGGCCATCGAGGGCGTTGGGCCGAACTTCGATGCGGAGGCCGCGCGCCGGCTCGCCGAAGAGCTTGGCAAGAACTCCGAGAAGTTTAAGCTCGACAGCGAAGAGCTGCGCAAGAAGCTCGAAGAGCTTCAGCGCGCTAACCCCGGCGGCTTGTACTCGTTCAGCTTCGGCAACAGCCGCCGCATAGGCGTCGCGACCAGCGGCCTCGGCAAGCAGCTCGCCGAATACTTCGGCGTCTCGAACGGCGTGCTCGTCAACTCGGTCGAGGCCGGGAGCCCCGCCGAGCGCGCGGGCATAAAGGCCGGCGACGTTATCACGGAGGCCGACGGCACGAAGGTAGGCGACGCGAGCGACCTCTCCTCAGCCATCAACCGCAGGGGGGAGGGCGAAGTCACTCTGACGGTCGTGCGCGAGCGCAAGCAGCGCACCGTCCGCGTCACGCCCGAGAAGCGCGAGCCGCAGGGCTTCCATATCAACCCCGGCTCGTTCCGCATAGCGCCGCCCGTTGCTGCGCTGCGCGCCGTGCGGGCAGTGCCGCGAGCGCGAGTCGCCCCCCGCGTCAGAGCTTTGCGCGGCTGGGGCCGTGCGATTTAGCAGGGGCGCTAGAGGTCAAGCCGAAAGTCGCGGGGCGGAGGGACAGGTCACCCTCCGCCCCGCGACTTTTCGTCGTCAGGCGGCTCCCCCGCAGGCTCTTCCGCCTCGCCGCGCGCCGCCCCGAGCGAGAGCAAGCCTTTGATGTCGAGGAGGTCGTGAGGGCGCCCGTTAGCCCGCTTGGCCCGCAGCAGATGTTCGAGCGACACAACGCGCGCGGCGGCCTCGCCAACGCGCCGGCGCTCCGACGCGGCCCACAGCTCGGCGAACGGGACGCAGTAGCGCGCGAACACGTCAACCTCTCGCCCCGCGCGGTCGAACATGCGCAACACCGACAGCACGGCGAGCGGGAGCGGGATGCTCGGCACGAACCCGGCCGCGGCCAGAGAACGCAGGGCGCGCGCCGCCTCTTCGGGCGCCGGGTCTATGACGATGTCAAGGTCGGCCACGGGCCGCGCGTGGCCGTGCAGCACGACGGCGACGCCGCTCACGACTACGTAGCGAACCCCGTCCCGTTCCAGCCGCTCGAAGACGTTAGAATAAATCTCGGGGGCCGTCAGGCTCGGCATGTCTAGTCCGCCCCGTTTCGGCTTACGAGGCGGAAGTCTGCGACGAGGGGTAAGTGGTCTGAGGCGACGAGCGCCGTGCGGCTGCGGTGAAGCGAGAGGCGCTCCAGTTCGAGCGAGGGGTCGTAGTAAACGTGGTCGAGGTGGAAGAGCGGGAGCGGGCCGGGGTAAGTCCTGCGCGTGCGTAGGTGCTGTCGCACGTCGGCGCTGCGAAGCTCCTCGCCGAGCAGGCGAGAGGCAAGGCCGTGCGTCCACTCGTTGAAGTCGCCGAGCACGACGCGCGGGCCTGCGAGGCGCCCGTCGCGAAGTATCTGCTCGCTTACGAGGCGGCGCCCCTGGTTGCGCCGCTCCATGTAGGCCGTGCCGAGGTGTACGTTGAAGACGTGCAGCACGGGCGCGGCGCCGCCATCGCCGAGCCGCACGTCAACGCGCAGGCAGCCGCGCGGCTCGCGCCAGCGCCAT